>DATCQG010000341.1:0-1843 GCA_036569625.1 Dermatophilaceae bacterium
GCCATAGTCGAACACGGTGGCGATGTTGGGGTGCTGCAGAGCGGCTGTATGCCGTGCCTCGGCGCGGAAGCGCTCGACGAAGTCGCTCTCCTGGCTCAGACCGGGGTTGAGCAGCTTGACCGCGACCGTGCGGTCGAGGACCGTGTCGGTGGCCGCCCAGACCTCGCCCATGCCACCGACCGCGATCCGCCCGGTCAGCTCGTAGCGCTCACCCAGGACCGTGCCCTCGGCGGGGTTCATGGTTTCATCGCCGCCAAGATCACCTGGCGTGCGATCGGTGCCGCGACCTTGCCGCCGAAAGCCTCGCTGCCCGCGTTGCCGCCGTCCTCGACGACCACGGCGACCGCGATCGTGGGGTGGTCGGCCGGGGCGAACGCGACGAACCAGGCGTGAGGGGCGCTACCGGTGGCGTGCTGTGCGGTGCCTGTCTTGCCCGCAACCACGACCCCGCGGATCTGGGCCGCGGTGCCGGTGCCCGACTGGACGACGGTGACCATCATCCGGGTCAGGGCGGCGGCAACGTCGGGCGAGATCGCCTGTGAGAGCTGTGTCGGCGATGTCTTGTCGATGATGTCGAGCTGGTCGTTGAGGGTGTCCTTGATCACGTAGGGGCTCATCACGATGCCCTTGTTGGCGATCGCGGCGCCGACCATCGCCATCTGCAACGGCGTCACCCGCACGTCGTACTGGCCGATGGCCGCCTGTGCGGTCTGGGGCGCGTTGAGCTGTGCGGGGACGGTGCTCGGCGTCACATGCATCGGCACCCGCAGGGCGTCGCCGAAGCCGAACTTGGCTGCCTGCGTTCGCAGCTCGTCGGCTCCGAGCTGGAGACCCAGCCACCCGAACGCGGTGTTGCAGGAGATCTCGAGAGCGTGCGTCAGGGAGGTCTTGTTGCCCGGGCCGCAGGGCCGGAGGTCGTCGGTGGGCAGGCTGATCGTCGTCTGTGGCAGGTCGAGCCTTGCCGGTCCGGGGATCTGGGACTCCTCGGTGAACTTGCCCGAGGACAGCGCCGCCGCGGCCGTGATCAGCTTGAAGGTTGAGCCCGGCGGGTAGAGGTCGCCGGCGATCGCGCGGTTGACGGCAGGGCGCCCCGGGTCAGCGTTCAGGGCTTTCCAGGCTGCTGCGACGGCGCCCAGGTTGTGGCTGGACAAGGCTGTCGGGTTGTACTGCGGGTGGCTGACCATCGCCAGGATCGCGCCGGTGCTGGGGTCCAGCGCGACCACGGCACCGCGCTGGTTGCCCAAGGCCTGGTCCGCGGCCTGCTGGGCCTTGGGGTTGATGGTGAGCTCGAGGCTGGCACCGCTGGCGACCTTGCCGGTCACCATGTCGACCACGCGGCGGTAGAAGAGCTTGTCGGACTGCCCAGACAGGAGCGGGTCCTCGGCGCCCTCGAGTCCCCCGCCGGCGCCGTAGGTGAAGGAGTAGTAGCCGGTGACCTGGGAGTACAGCTTGCCCGCGGGGTAGATGCGGACGTACTTGAGCTCGTCCTTGGTCGGCACGGACTTGGCCACTGGTGAGCCGCCGACCAGGATGGCGCCGCGCTCGCGGGCGTAGCTCTCGAGGAGGGTGCGACGGTTGCCGGGACGGTTGTCGAGCGTCTGGGCCTGGACGAACTGGATCCACGTGGTGGAGATCAGCAGCGCGCCGAAGAGCATGGCGACGATGAAGGACAGTCGGCGGATCGGCTGGTTCATCGCTTGGTCACCACCTGGGTATGTGCCATGGACGCAGAGGCCAGCTCTTCGGGGTCCGGGAGCGGGCGCCGTGCCTGGTCGCTGATCCGCAGCAGCAGGGCGACCAGTGACCAGTTGGCGAGGAGGGAGGATCCGCCATACGACAGGAA
>DATCQG010000342.1:0-3978 GCA_036569625.1 Dermatophilaceae bacterium
GCGATGGTTGCCACGGTCGGGCTGGCTGCCGCCAAACCACCCCGCACCCTTGAACGACACCCAAGCTGGGCGCTGTGCCGGTGGGTGGCAGCCGCTGCCGATCGTTGGCTGCGCGCCGTCCGATGCTCGCGACTTCGTCGGTCACACAAGGCGACGACCTTGCGGCCGGCCAGCTCTCGGGGTGCGAACGTAGGGCCGATGGAGCTAGCCCTGGCTGGGCAGTCAGGGCCCTCGACAGATGAGGAAGCGGGCACTAAACGGGCACTAGCCCCAACCCCGAAGGGCTGGGGCTAGTGATTTCGTGCCCACTTGGTGCGCCGTGAGGGAATTGAACCCCCAACCCGCTGATTCGGACTACTCAGTTGTGGTCAGTTGTCGTTAGTTGTGGAAACCACTGCGCCGCAACGAGATATGCGATTCTCACCACTGGAAGTCTGTGGTCTGTTGTCGTTGTTTGTGATTGAAAGATGAGTCGAAAAGTGTGTGTGATGGCGACCAGCCGCTCGCCGGCCACGGGGTACGCGGGAGTCTCGCGGCTGGAAGAGGCCCAGCGTCGGTAGCGGTGATCCGCGGCGGTTCTGGCCTTCAACGGGGCCGGCTGGACTCTGCGGGTCCGAGAACTGGCAACCGCCAGCCGCCGACCTCAGGTCGCTCCTCGGGGATGGACAACCCTCCTCGTCATCAGCGCCTTAGACCGCCCGCGAGGGCCTGCCGACACGCCCAGGTTTCGAGCCGTTTAGGTGAGTTTCGTCATTCAGCAGACGGGGCCGAGCACGCACATTATCGTTGAATCCGCTGGGTATCAGGGGAACGCGCTCACCACCTCGCAGGGGACTTCACCCACTCTTCGAGTCTTTGCCACAGCTTCGATTGGAGAGCCGATGCTTTCGAAGAGTGGAAAGCCCACGTCCCGAGGCACCGCACTTGGGCAACACGCGGCGAACTTCGAGGGTCTGTTGGAGGCGGCCCCTGATGCGATGGTGGGGGTGGACCGGGCGGGCGTGATCCAGTTTGTCAATCGTCAGACGGAGGTGCTGTTCGGCCATGACCGAGACGCCCTGGTCGGCCAGCTCATCGAGACGCTGGTGCCGGAGTCGTTCCGGACAGTCCACCAGGCGCAGCGGGAGGGCTATGTCGCAGCCCCGAGGACCCAGGCCCTTGGACACGAGCGGGAGCTGCGCGGACGGCGACGGGATGGCACGGAGTTCCCGGTGGACATCAGCTTGTCCTACGTCGGCACCGGGGACGGTCTGTTGGTGATCGCGGCGGTGCGCGACATGACCACCCGTAATGAGGCAGAGGAGATTCGCCGCCGGGCGGACCGACTGGCGGCCGTCGTGGAGTTCAGTGGGGATTGCATCATCAGCAGCACGCTGGACGGCACCATCACGAGCTGGAACCGGGCCGCCGAGAGGCTGTTCGGCTACACGAGGCAGGAGATGGTCGGCCAGCCCGGCATTCTCCTGAGTCCGAGGGATCGAATCGACGAGACCGGCGCCGTCATGGCAAAGGTCGGAGCCGGGCAGCTTGTCGACAGTCTTGAGAGCTTCCGTGTCCGAAAGGACGGAACGGTGTTCCCGGTCTCGCTCACCGTCGCACCGATCTTCGACGAGGACGGCGCGGTCGTCGGCGTAACCGCGATCCCCCGCGACGTGACCGAACAGAAACAGGCGTTCGAGGCCGCCCAGCGCATGGCGGCGATCGTGGAGAACTCGGACGATGCCATCATCGGCACGACGCTCGACGGCATCATCACGAGCTGGAACCAGGCTGCCGAGAGGATGTATGGCTACTGCAGCGAGGAGATCATCGGCAAGTCCGCCTCCCTCCTCAGCCCCGAGGGTCGAGCCGATGAGATGATCGCCATCCTGGCCAGGATCAGCGCCGGCCAGCCTGTCGAGCGCCTCGAGGCCACTCGCGCCCGAATGGACGGAACAGTGTTCCCGGTCTCGCTCACCGTCTCACCGATCTGCGACCCGGACGGCACGATCGTCGGCGCCTCCGCGATCGCCTGCGACATGACCGAGCAGAAGCAGGCAGCCCAGTACGCCCGGAGCCTGATCGAGGCGGGCCTGGACCCGCTCGTGACGATCAGCCCCGGGGGCAAGATCACCGACGTCAACGAGGCCACGGTCACAGCCACCGGCGTCCCTCGCGACCGGCTCATCGGGACCGCCTTCTCCGACTACTTCACCGAGCCCGACAAAGCCAACGAGGGCTACCAACAGGTGTTCGCGCAGGGGTCGGTCACCGACTACCCGCTGACCCTGCGTCACCGGGACGGGACGCTCATCGACGTTCTGTACAACGCCTCCGTCTACCGCGACGCCGCCGGAAACGTGCTCGGCGTGTTCGCCGCCGCCCGCGACATGACCGAACAGAAGAAGGCAGCCCAGAACGCCCGGAGACTGACCGCGGCGGAGGACCTGGTCCACACTGTGATGGCCTCCGCCTCTATCGGTATCGCCATGGCCGACATGGACGGCTTCTTCCGGGTCGTCAACCGCTCGTTGTGCGACCTTCTCGGGTACGACGAAGCGTGGTTCCTTGCACACCGGGTTGATGACCTAATCCACCCCGACGACCTCGAAGATGTTCTCCAGAGGCGCGCCCGAGTCTTCGCCGGATCGAGCGACGAGAGCGCCAAGAGGCTGCGTCTGGTGCGGGCCGACGGCGCCATGGTCTGGGTGCGTCGGGTGGCGGTGCTGGTCCCCGCCGGAGAGGGCCAGCCGAACCTGCTCATGGTCCAGATTGAGGACATCACCGCCGAGCACGAGGCTCAGGAGGCTCTGGCCTACCAGGCTTTCCACGACCCGCTGACCGGGCTGCACAACCGTGCCTGGATCCTGGAGATCCTCGAGGCCGATCTGCGTGCCGCGAAGCGTCTGGGCACTTCGGTGGGGACACTGTTCGTGGACCTGGACAACGTCAAGGTCGTGACCGACTCCCTTGGTCACGCGGCCGGCGACGAGGTCCTGGCCACGGTCGCGGACCGGATGGTGGCGGCCCTGGGCCCGGGCGATCGCGTCGGACGCTTCGGTGGGGACTCGTTCGTCATCGTGGTCCAGGACGTGCAGGACGTCCTGGAGGTCGAACGCTTCGCCGAACGGGTGTCCGCTTCGATCGCCGCCGACCTGCAGGTACGGGGCCACCGGATCGTGCCGACCGCCTCCATCGGTATCGCCGTGTCGACCTCTGCCTCGACGCCCGAGAGCCTGCTGCGCGACACAGACTCCGCGTTGTCCCGCGCCAAGGCCGCCGGGCGGGCGCGCTGGCAGTTCTTCGACGACGCGATGCACGCCCAGGCCGTGGCCCGCCTCACCGTCGAGGACCAGCTGCGTGACGCCATCACCAGGGGCGAGTTCGTGGTGCACTACCAGCCCATCGTGGCCCTGGCCGACGCCCACGTGGTCGGGCACGAGGCGCTCGTGCGCTGGATGCACCCCACCCGCGGGCTGCTCAGCCCCGGGGACTTCATCGACGTCGCCGAGGACAGCGGGCTCATCACCCCCATCGGCGCCCAGGTCCTGGACCAGGTCTGCGCCCTGCTCGCCGAGCGTCCGGACCTGCCAAATGGGATCAGCGTCAACGTCTCGGCCGTCCAGCTGGCTGCACCCGGCTGGCTGGGCGCCGTCACGGACACTCTCGCTCGGCACCGGGTCGACCCCGCTCGCATCGTCATCGAGGTCACCGAGACCGCCGCCCTGAGCCTGACCGACTCCGCACTGAACGCCCTCACGACCCTGAGCGGGCTCGGTGTCGGCATCCACCTCGACGACTTCGGCACCGGGTACTCCTCCATCTCGGTGCTACGCGACCTGCCCGTGACCGGGGTCAAGCTCGACCTGCGATTCGTGCACGACCTCACCACCGGTGCCAGCCAGGCCAACGCCCTGGCCCTGGGCCTGAGCGGGCTGGTCAACGGCATGCACCTGACAGGCATCGCGGAGGGGATCGAAACCCCGATGCAAGCCCACA
>DATCQG010000343.1:0-23025 GCA_036569625.1 Dermatophilaceae bacterium
CCTGACGCGAGGCTGGCGACAGCGGGAGGAGGAGGCGACGGTCCGACGGCACGTGCGAGGTGGGCTTGTTGCCGTTCAGGATCGAGGTGAGGTGGCTCGACATATCGGCGTAGGAGTCAAAGCCGAGCACGGCGTCAGCTTCGGGCAGCTCGGCGGCCAGCTGCTCGCCATACCGCTCGGCCAGGCAGCCCACTGCCACGACCTTCTGCGTGCGTCCCGCGCCCTTGAGATCGGAGGCCTCGAGCAGCGCGTCTATGGAGTCCTTCTTGGCCTGTGCGACGAATCCACAGGTGTTGATCACGGCGACATCGGCCTCCGCGGCGTCGTCAACGAGGCGCCAACCTCCTGCGGCCAGACGACCGGCGAGCTCCTCGGAGTCGACCTCGTTGCGAGCACAGCCCAAGGTCACCAAGGCCACGCTGTGGCCGCTGCCGACGGCCGGCGAGGTCGAGTCAGTCACGGTGGTCATTGTCCCCCATGGTAGGGCGCTGCGGTTGAATGGCCGCATGCCCGACCTCGTACCAGATTCCCTCGCCCGCGTCACCGAGCTGCTGCGCCGTCACCCACTGATCGACGGACACAACGACCTCCCGTGGGAGGCACGCCAGCAGTCGGGCTACGACTTCGACCGGCTGGACCTTTCCCAGCGCCTGACCACCACGCACACCAACCTGCCCCGGCTGTGGGACGGCGGAGTCGGCGCGCAGTTCTGGTCGGCCTGGGTCCCTTCCACTCTGCCCGATGGCGCCGCGGTCATCCAGACCCTGGAACAGGTCGACGCCATCCATCAGATGGTCGCCCGGTATGGCGACCGGCTGGGATTCGCTCGGACCGCGGACGAGGTGGAGGCTGTCTTCGCGTCGGGGCGTATCGCCTCCCTCATCGGTGCCGAGGGTGGCCACTCCATCGGTTGCTCACTCGCAGCGCTGCGGATGCTGCACGTGTTGGGTGTCCGTTACCTGACGCTGACCCACAACGACAACGTCCCGTGGGCCGACTCGGCCACCGACGAGCCGGCCATCGGCGGGCTCTCCCCCTTTGGCGTCGAGGTGGTGCGCGAGATGAACCGCATCGGCATGCTCGTCGACCTCTCTCACGTCTCTGCCGACACGATGCGCGATGCACTGCGGGTGAGCGAGGTTCCCGTGATGTTCTCGCACTCCTCTGCTCGCGCCGTGTGCGACGTGACCCGCAACGTTCCGGACGATGTGCTCGAGACCCTGCGCGACAAGGAAGGCATCTGCATGGTCACGTTCGTACCCAAGTTCGTCTCGCCAGCTGCCGCCGAGTGGCACAAAGAGGCTGCCGAGGCGGCGGCTCTGGTCGGCGTCAAGGCGACGGACCACCTCGCCTACAGCACGTTCGTCGTCACTTACCGCACCGAGCACCCCGGACCCGCCGCGACTATCGACGACGTCGTCGCGCACATCGAGCACGTGCGCGATGTCGCCGGCATCAACAACGTCGGTATCGGCGGCGACTACGACGGCACCGACGAGCTGCCCGTCGGGCTCGAGGACGTCAGCGGCTACCCACGGCTGTTCGCGGCCCTGGCCGACCGCGGCTGGTCGGACAATGACCTGATCAAGCTGGCCGGCGCCAACCTTCTTCGCGTCATGCGCGATGCAGAGGCGGGTGCCCGCGACCTGCAGGCCACCCGCGGGCCCAGCCTTGCGACATACGAGGGGCTTGACGTGCCGTCCACCCTCCCGCACGAGCCCGGGAACAAGAACACCTGACCCTCACTTCCCAAATGGTTCTTCGAGCAAGAGATAGGTGTGCCCTGCGGCGAGCTGACGGGTAAGGGTTTCGCCCGATTCGCCACTCTGGACTCCGGCACATCGCCGACTTGGGGCAATCACCGCGTCTTTGGGACGGGCAGTGGTTGGATGGTGCTGTGGAGACACAGTGGATGGAGCGCCACCGTTCAGCCCTCATTGCGGCTGCGGCAGTTGCGCCGTTGCTGTGCTGCGCCTTGCTCGCGGCTTTCCGGGAGAGTTTCACCACAGCAACGGGCGCGTTGGCGCTGGTCCTCATCGTCGTCGCGGCGGCTGCCACAGGTGACCGGCTCGCGGGGTTCATCGCAGCACTGTCATCCGGCGCGTGGTTCGAGTTCTTCCTGACAGAGCCGTTCGGGCGGTTCACAATCACCGATCGCAATGACATCGAGCTCACCGTCCTGCTGGTCCTGGTCGGAGTCGCGGTCACGGAGATTGCGTTGTGGGGCCGTCGCCAAGAAGCACGGGCCAGCCGCCGGGCGGGCTACCTCGACGGAGTGCTGGGAACCTCGAAGATCATTGCCGTTCCAGAGGCGTCGCCGGACGCTCTGATTGATCACGTTTCCCACCAGATCGCCCTGATTCTGGACATCGACGAGTGTCGTTTCGTCCTGGGCACGGGTCCGGCGCCCGAGGACGCCAGCCTCGATCACGATGGATACGTGACCCGACGCGGTTCCAGGGTCAATGTCGAACGCGACGGTCTTCCAACCGACGAACAGATCGGCCTCGTCGTCCGACAAGGTGGCGTTGTTCACGGTCAGTTTGTGATCACGGCGGCGACCCGCGTCGCCCGCCCCTCCGTCGAACAGCTGAGGGTGGCGGTTCTGCTTGCCGACCAGGTCGGTGCCGCGCTCACGCACGCCGAATGACCCGCCGCTTTTGCCCTGACGTCCAATAGCCGGCGATACCTCGTCACCGAACCGGGCATCGGCTATCGCTTCATGGTCTGACCGAGTGGGCTGGGCGCACCAGAAGGAACAAGAGGCAAGGTGTGGAAACGGAGCCGAGGGGCGACGCGATCAGAAGTCGTCGCGCTGACCGTTCCGGGTGAGGGACCAGGCGTCCTCGCCAGCCTCGTCCTCGTTCTCTTCATCACCCTCGGGTGCCAGTGAGTCTCGAGTCGGGCCACCCAACGGCGCCCCCGCGATCGGAACGCGAGCAGTGTCGTTCGCGTTTCGCGGGTGATCAGCGGCCGGCGCGGCCTCACCGTCATAGATGGGATCGGTGTCGGGGACGTCCTCGCCGCGCATCAATGCGAGGGTGGTCGGCAGGTCGTCCGACTTGACCAGGACGTCGCGAGCCTTCGAGCCCTCTGAGGGACCGACGACGCCGCGGGACTCCAGCAGGTCCATCAGCCGGCCAGCCTTGGCGAAGCCGACGCGCAGCTTGCGTTGGAGCATCGAGGTCGAGCCGAACTGTGTGGTGATGACCAGCTCGGTGGCCTGCAGCAGCAGGTCCAGGTCGTTGCCGATGTCGTCCTCGACCACCTTCTTGGCCCCGACCACGATGACGTCGTCGCGATAGGTCGGCTTGAGCTGGCTCTTGACGTGCTTGACGACGGCCTGGATCTCGGACTCGGTGACCCAGGCACCCTGCACCCGCATCGGTTTGGAGGCGCCCATCGGGAGGAACAGTGCGTCACCCTGCCCGATCAGCTTCTCGGCGCCGGCCTGGTCCATGACAACCCGGGAGTCGGTCAACGAGGAGGTCGCGAACGCCATCCGGGAGGGGACATTGGCCTTGATCAGACCGGTAACGACGTCGACCGAGGGACGCTGCGTGGCCAGCACCAGGTGGATACCGGCCGCCCGCGCGAGCTGGGTGATGCGGACGATCGAGTCCTCGACATCCCTGGGCGCGACCATCATCAGGTCGGCAAGCTCGTCGACGATGATCAGGAGGTAGGGGTACGGGTGGATGACCCGCTCGGAGCCGGGCAGAGCCTTGATCTTGCCGGCCCTGACCGCCTTGTTGAAGTCATCGACGTGCTTGAAGCCGAACGTCGCGAGATCGTCGTAGCGGGTCTCCATCTCTCGGACCACCCACTGCAGCGCCTCTGCGGCCTTCTTCGGGCTGGTGATGATCGGCGTGATGAGGTGCGGGATCCCCTCGTAGCCGGTCAGCTCCACCCGCTTGGGGTCCACCAGGATCATCCGCACCTCATCGGGCGTGGAGCGCATCAGGATCGAGGTGATCATCGAGTTGACGAAGCTGGACTTGCCCGAGCCGGTGGCGCCTGCCACGAGCAGGTGCGGCATCTTGGCGAGGTTGGCGATGACGTATCCGCCTTCGACGTCCTTGCCGACGCCGACAACCATGGGGTGCTCGTTGCCGCGCGCCGCCTGGCTGCGCAATACGTCGCCGAGGCTGACCTTCTCGCGGTCGGCGTTGGGGATCTCGATCCCGATCGCGGACTTGCCGGGAATGGGGCTCAGGATGCGGACGTCAGCCGAGGCAACGGCATACGCGATGTTCCTGGACAGTGCGGTGACGCGTTCGACCTTGGTGCCCGAACCCAGCTCGATCTCGTAGCGGGTGACCGTCGGGCCGCGGCTGAAACCAGTGACCTGCGCGTCGATCTCGAACTGGTCGAGCACCTCGGTCAGGACATCGACCACGTGGTCGTTGGCGGCACTGCGTAGCTTGTGCGGACGACCGGCTTCGAGCAACGCGTTGTCGGGCAGCGTGTAGGTGATGTCCCCGTCGAGCGCGAGCTGTTCGACCCGCTGCGGCATCGGCGTCGTGGGCGGTGGCTCGAGTGGCACCTTGGTCGCCGGGACACCTCCTGGGTGCGCGGCCGCGCTGGAGTCGCCGCCAGGTGCGAGGACTCCGGCTGCAGTAGGACGCTTCTGGCCGGGACGGAAGGCCGCGGCGGCAGCCTTGGCGCTGGCCACGATGGCGGCCTGCCGAAATGCCTCATCACCGTCGAACGGCCCCTCGCCCAGGGGTCCCGGACGGGTGCGCCGCTTTCTCGTGGCGTCCTGGTCGGCGCCTTCGGCCGAAACCTGGGTCGCGGGCGGACGGCGAAGCAACCGGTCACGCAGCTCGCGCAGACGCGCAGGAATCATGTGGACCGGCGTGGCCGTCATCACCAGGACCCCGAAGCATCCCAGCATCAGGAGCAGCGGGATGGCCCCCCAGGTCTTGATCGCGGCAACGATCGGACTCGAGGCCAGGAAGCCGATGATGCCGCCTGCGTCACGCATCTTGAGAGCACCGTCGGGCGGGCTGGGCAGTCCGGCCGAGATGTGGACCAGGCCGGCTGCCGCGAACGTCATCGCCGTGGTACCGATGGTCAAGCGGTTCGTCGAGGCCAGGTCCCCGGGCGCACGTAACAGGCGAATACCGAACAGCAGCAAGGCGATCGGGAGAGCGTAGGCAACCCGACCGAAGGTCCCCGCGACGACGGCGTGGATGACGTCGCCGGCCACGCCCTTGAGCCCCCACCACTCGCGGGCGGCAACCACGACAGCCAGCCCGAGCAGGAAGAAGCCGAGGCCATCACGACGGTGCTCGGGCTCGAGCTCGCTGGCACTGCGCCCGATCCGGCGGACCGTCCCGCCGACGACGTGGGCCAGGCCCATCCAGGTGCCACGGACCGCCCTCAACGGAAACGGCAGGCCGCTCCTGCTGGACCTGGAAGCCTTGGATCTGGAGGACCGGGCTGCCGGTTTGCGAGGTGCCGCACGACCGTTGCGTCCGGTCGCCGGGCGTGATGAATTGGCGCGTCCCGCCGATTTCGGACGCGCGGCAGGGGAAGACGTACGAATCGCCACACTGCGAAGGTTACGGGAAAGACACTCCGGTATCACGTGTCACACGCGCTCCAGACGCACCAGATCGCAGCCGTTCAGTCGTTCTCGGGCAACCGCTCGATCGTTCCCGAACCTCCGACCCAGCCCTGAAGCCGTCTCACATGGCGAAAAGAACAGCCCAAGGGGTGGGCACCAGGATCCGATCGCGGCTATCTTCGTCTCCAGGTCACGAGTGCCAGCGTTCAGCCCCGGCTTGCTGGCCAGCAACCCTCCTCCGCGGTGGGGTGCTCCGGGTGACGACCGGGCCGAGCCGCAACCTAGCGGGTCGGCAAGCGCGGACCATGCGGCGTACGTCTGCCGAAGGTCCACCGGACTTTCAGGAGCTGAGCCCTATGTCGATCGCCACCATCAGCCGTCAGGTGCGGCCTTTGCGTCACGACAACCACCCAACACCGACACCGACGCGAGATCACCTGCGCGCGGTTCCGACCCTGATCACGACGGCGTTCGTCAGCCCTCCGAGAACGGTGTCGGAGAACCTCGGCGTGCCTACGCTGCACCGCTCGGTCGTGGACTACGCCAACTTTGACCACGCCGCCTCGACTCCGGCCCTGGAGTCGGTCAAGGCGGCCGTCGACATCGCCCTGCGCACGTACTCCTCGGTGCACCGGGGCAACGGCTACGCCTCGCGGATCACCAGCGGGTGGTACGAAGAAGCGCGTGCCCAGGTCCACGGCTTCGTCGGGGCGCGCTCGGATGACCTTGTCGTCTTCACCCGCAACTGCACCGACTCCCTGAATCTGCTCGGACGCAGCCTGCCCGAGAACACGACCACGTTCGTCTTCGAGTCCGAGCACCACGCAGCCCTGCTGGCCTGGAACCCGGAGCACACGGTCCGGATTCCCGTCCCTGACAGCGTGCAGGGCGCCCTGCACTTGCTCGAGGACGCCCTTCGCGAGTCCGCCGGGACGCGTGAAGGACCTCGCCTCGTCGTCGTCACTGGCGCCTCGAACGTCACAGGCGAGCTGTGGCCCATCGAGTCGATCGTGAGCATTGCCAGGCGGTATGGCGCGCGGGTCGCCCTTGACGCAGCGCAGCTTGCCCCCCACCTGAAGATCGATATCGAGGCGCTCGGGGTCGACTTCGTGGCCTTCTCCGGTCACAAGCTCTATGCGCCGTTCGGTGCCGGCGTGCTGGCCGGGCGCGCCGACTGGCTGAACGACGCTGCGCCATACCTGCGTGGAGGCGGGGCGACCGAGAAGGTCACCAAAAGTCAGACCGAGTGGACCAGCGGTGCAGCCCGACACGAGGCGGGCAGCCCCAACGTCATCGGCGCCATCGCCATCGCCGCCGCCTGTGCCGCCTTCGATGCTCACCGCGATGCCATCGAGGCGCACGAGGAGGCACTGGCCGACCGTCTGCGGAGAGGGCTCGCGGCGATCGCTGGCGTAACGACCTACTCGATCTTCGGACCCGAGCACGAACGGGTCGGGGTTGCCACCTTCACCATCGACGGCCTCGACTCCTCGCTGGTGTCCGCAGCCCTCTCTGCGGAGTACGGCATCGGCGTCCGCGACGGCAAGTTCTGCGCCCATCTGCTGGTCGACGCGCTGCTCGATGGCCCGAACACCGACTACTCCCGCCAAACG
Organism: Dermatophilaceae bacterium; assembly: GCA_036569625.1. Lineage (GTDB taxonomy): Bacteria > Actinomycetota > Actinomycetes > Actinomycetales > Dermatophilaceae > UBA4719. The sequence continues at coordinate 7,186 of DATCQG010000343.1, forward strand.
TCTGTGGGCAGTGGCGACTCCCCCAAGACGGCGGTGCGCGCCAGCGTCGGCCTGGCCAACACCCCGGAGCACGTCACGCGTCTGCTCGGTGCGATCGCCGCCCTGGCCGGCGAAGGCCCCGCGTTCGAGTATGAGCGCACCTCGGACGGTTGGGTCGCCATCGATGACCCGCGCGACCTCACCCTCCCCCGCCCCTGGTAACCCGCAAACCTAGGGACGGTGCTGGCAGATAACCCACAAACCTAGGGACGGTGTATGCGAGTAACCCGCAAACCTAGGGTCGGTGCGGTCCCCCACCGACCCAACGCAGGGACAGTGCAAGTCATGAGGGCTCGACCTGACTCGGGATCTTTGGGAACAGCCGGGACCAGGACGCCACGAGGTCGGCCACGAATCGTGCCATCCACTGAGCTGCCCGACCCAAGTATCGTGATGCTCCGAAGCATGCGGCGGCAAGAGCGGAGTTAGCAGATGAAGCGCATCACTCTCGGAAGCACCAACGGCCTCGAGGTCTCGGCCCAAGGCCTGGGATGCATGGGCATGAGCGAGTGGTACGGCCATGCCGACTGGGATGAGTCGATCGCCACTATCCACCGGGCCATCGAGCTCGGCGTTACGTTCATCGATACGGCCGACGTCTATGGCTCCGGCCACAACGAAGTCCTTGTTGGGCGCGCTATCCACGATCAAGGCGAGAACGTCGAGCTGGCAACGAAGTTCGGCATCGACCGCAGCTCAGGCGACGGTGCCCGCCAGATTCGCGGCGATGCCGCCTACGTCCGCGCGAGGTGCGACGCATCGCTCCTGCGCCTTGGAATCGACGTCATCGACCTCTATTACTTGCACCGTCCGCCGCAGAACGCCGAGATCGAGGAGACCGTCGGGGCGATGGCAGAGCTGGTACAGGCGGGGAAGGTGCGCCATCTCGGACTATCCGAGGTGAACAGCGAGCTGCTGCGCCGCGCCCACGCCGTGCATCCCATCACGGCGGTCCAGTCCGAGTACTCCCTGTGGACCCGCAACCCTGAGACCGAGGTCCTGGCTGCGCTGCGAGAGCTGGGCGTCGGGCTGGTGCCCTACTCACCGCTCGGCCGAGGATTCTTGACGGGGACGGTCAAGCCTGAGTCCTTGGGCGACAGGGACTTCCGTGTTCGCAACCCGCGCTTTGCCGGTGAGGCAGGACAGGCCAACCAGGCGATCGCCGACGCTGTTGCACAGGTCGCCGAGCGAAGGGGCATCACCCCTGCGCAGGTCGCCCTTGCATGGGTCCACGGCCAAGCCGCACGACTCGGCATCAGTCTGGTGCCTATCCCCGGCACCAAGCGGACCAAGTGGCTCGAGCAGAACGTCGTCGCCGTCGACATTGCGCTCGAGGCCGACGAGCTCTCGGTGCTGGATCCGTTGGCCGACAACGTTGTTGGCGCCCGCTACTGAGTGTGCCCACGGTCGGCCCACCGTCCCTAGGTTTGGCCATGTCATGGCCGCACCGTCCCTAGGTTTGGGCTTAGTTGGAAAGGATCTGTCGTCGGCCAGCGGGGGGGACTACGCGTCGATGACGATCGGGATGATCATCGGCCGACGGCGCAACCGCCCGCCGACCCACGAGCCGACCGTCCGGCGAATAATCTGCTGCAGCTGGAAAGAGTCGGTGACCCCGTTGCTGGCGGCATCGGCCAGTGCCTGCTCGAGCTTGGGCAGCACCTGGTCGAAGACGTCCTGATCCTCGGCGAATCCACGCGCCTGGATCTCGGGCCCGGCGGCGATCTTGCCGGTTGCCGCGTCACGCACCACGATGATCGTGATGAAGCCCTCGTCGCGCAGGATGCGGCGGTCCTTCAGCAGAGCCTCGGTGGTCTCGCCCACGGACGAGCCGTCGACGTAGACGTATCCGCAGGGCACCGCACCAACGATGCTCGCGACCCCGTTGGCGAGGTCGACGACCACACCGTCCTCAGCAAGAACGACACGGGCGCGTGGGACGCCGGTCTTCACGGCCAGTTCGGCATTGGCCACGAGGTGACGCCACTCACCGTGCACAGGCATGACGTTCCGCGGTTTGACGATGTTGTAGCAGTAGAGGAGCTCGCCGGCGCTGGCGTGGCCCGAGACGTGAACCTTCGCGTTGCCCTTGTGCACGACATCGGCGCCGAGGCGCATCAGACCGTTGACGATCCGGTAGACGGCGCTTTCGTTGCCGGGGATCAGCGAGGACGCGAGCAGGACGGTGTCGCCCACACCGACCTCGATCTTGTGGTCCCTGTTGGCCATTCGCGAGAGCGCGGCCATCGGCTCACCCTGCGAGCCCGTGCAGATGAGGACGATCTTGTCGTCCGGATAGTCCGTGAGCTTCTTGAGGTTGACCACGACGCCCGGGGGCACCTTGAGGTACCCGAGCTCCTCGGCGATGCCCATGTTGCGCAGCATCGAGCGGCCGACCATGGCTACCTTGCGACCGTTGGCGTGCGCCGCATCGAGCACCTGTTGGACGCGGTGGACGTGGGAGGAGAAGCAGGCGACGATGACCCGGCGCCTCGCGTTGCGGAATACCGTCTCGATGGCGGGGGTGAGCTCGCGTTCGGAGGTCGTGAAACCGGGCACCTCGGCGTTGGTCGAGTCGGTCATGAAGAGGTCCACGCCCTCCTCACCGAACCGGGCGAAGGCCCTCAGATCGGTGATGCGACCGTCGAGCGGCAGCTGGTCCATCTTGAAGTCACCGGTGTGCAGGATCGTACCGCCCGGGGTGCGGATGAACACCGCGAGCGCGTCCGGGATGGAGTGGTTGACAGCCGCGAACTCGCAGTCGAAGACACCGATCTTTTCTCGTTGGCCCTCGGTCACGGTCAGGGTGAACGGCTTGATCTTGTGTTCCTTGAGCTTGGCCTCGATCATCGCCAGCGTCAGCGTCGAACCGATCAACGGGATGTCGGCCTTGAGCCGCAGGAGGTACGGCACGGCCCCGATGTGGTCCTCATGGCCATGCGTGAGCACGATCGCCTCGACGTCGTCCATCCGGTCCCGGATGTACTCGAAGTCCGGCAGGATCAGGTCGATCCCGGGGTGATGGTCCTCCGGGAAGAGCACCCCACAGTCGACGATCAACAGCCGTCCAGCGTGCTCGATGACGGTCATGTTGCGGCCAACCTCGCCCAGACCACCGAGCGGGATGACGCGTACGGCGTTCTTCGCCAGCCGCGGGGGCGAGGTCAGCTCGGGATGGGGATGGCTCAAATCAGTCCTGACTGCTCAAGACCCTCTCGCACCCGGGCGAGCTGGTCGTTGGTGAGGCTGACCAGCGGCAGCCGCACGACAGCCGAGGCGATGACGCCCCGATCGTGCAGTGCGGCCTTGACGGTGATCGCGCCCTGGGTGGTGTGCATGATGGCGTTGACCGCAGGGATCAGCTGCCGGTGGATCTCGATGGCCCGCGGAAGATTGCCCTCGGCAACCGCGACGACCATCTCGGCATACTGCCTCCCGGCCAGATGACCGACAACGCTGATGATGCCCACGGCACCCTGGGTGAGGTGGGCGAGGTTGAGGGCGTCGTCCCCGCAGTACCACTGCAGGTCGGTCTGTGACATGACCTCGCTGGCGGCGAACAGGTCGCCCTTGGCATCCTTCACGGCGACGATACGGGGATGAGCAGCCATCCGCAGCAAGGTCTCCGTGTGGATCGGCGTGCCCGTCCGTCCCGGGATGTCGTAGACGATCACCGGCAGGTCGGTTGCGTCCGCGACGGTGGTGAAGTGCGCGAGGACGCCTTCCTGGGGAGGCTTGTTGTAGTACGGCGTCACGATCAACAGGCCCTGCGCACCTGCCTTGGCGGCGGCCCGGGCGCTCTCGACCGAGTGGGCCGTGTTGTTGCTGCCGGCCCCGGCAATGATGTGTGCGCGGTGCCCGACGGCCGCGACGACGGCGCGAACGAGCTCGATCTTCTCGACGTCGGTGGTGGTGGGCGACTCCCCGGTCGTGCCGTTGACGACCAGTCCGTCGTGCCCGTTGTCCACCAGGTTGGCGGCCAGCTCTTGGGCGCCATCCAGATCCAGGGACCCATCGAGGTTCATCGGGCTGACCATGGCCGTGAGGACTCTGCCAAACAGGGGCGCACTAGACATGGGGCCACGATATCGCCCCGAGCCGTGAGGCCCGACAACAAGGAATCGCGTGGCGCGTGCCATTCCATGTTGGCCGCAGTTGCCGCCTGCCGAGTGTTACGTTTTCATCGTGCGTCAGTATCTGGACCTTCTCAGCCACGTCCTGGAGAACGGAACCGCCAAGGGCGACCGTACGGGGACCGGCACGCTGAGCGTGTTCGGCCAGCAGATGCGCTTCGACCTGGCACAGGGGTTCCCGGCGCTGACCACCAAGAAGCTGCACATGAAGTCGGTGGTCGGCGAGCTCATCTGGTTCCTGCGCGGCGACACCAACGTCCGCTGGCTGCAGGAACGCGGCATCAAGATCTGGGACGACTGGGCCGACGAGCATGGTGAGCTCGGCCCCGTCTATGGACACCAGTGGCGTTCCTGGCCCACTCCCGATGGGCGCTCCGTAGACCAGATCGCGGCGGTGGTCGAGTCGATCCGCACCAACCCGGACTCGCGCCGGCACATCGTCAGCGCCTGGAACGTCGCCGACATCGAGAGCATGGCGCTGCCCCCGTGCCACACGATGTTCCAGTTCTACGTCGCCGACGGCCGGCTCTCCTGCCAGCTCTACCAGCGCTCGGCCGACATCTTCCTCGGCGTGCCCTTCAACATCGCCTCGTACGCGTTGTTGACGATGATGGTCGCCCAGGTCTGCGAGCTCGAGCCGGGCGACTTCGTCCACACCTTTGGCGACGCTCACCTTTACGTGAACCACCTGGACCAGGCCCGTCTCCAGCTGACCCGGGAGCCCCGCGACCTCCCACAGCTGCGGATCAACCCTGAGCGCAAGGGAATTGACGATTTCGTCGAGTCCGACCTCGAGCTGGTGGGTTACGACCCGCACCCCGGCATCAAGGCCCCGATCGCGGTATGACGATCACCGTGCTTGCCGCTGTGGGCGCCAATCTCGTGATCGGGCGTGATGGCGACATGCCCTGGCATCTACCGGAGGACCTGGCCCACTTCAAGGCCACCACGATGGGCCACACCATGGTGATGGGGCGTAAGACGTATGACGCCATCGGCCGCGCGCTGCCGGGCCGACGCACGATCGTCATCACCCGCCAGAAGGGTTGGCATGCGCCGGGGGTCGAGGTCGCGCACTCTCTGGCAGATGCGCTCGCGCTGGCCGGTCCGACCGAGGTCTTCGTCATCGGCGGAGGCCAGGTCTATCGGGAGGCCATGCCGTTCGCGGACCAGATGATGCTCACCGAGATCGAGCAGTCGCCCGAGGGAGATGCCTTCTTCCCCCCTTTCGAGGCCGACCACTGGCATGAGACCACTCGCGAGCGCCATGACGGTTTCGCGTTCGTCACCTACGTCCGTCATCAGCCCCGCTGACCTACCCCGCAAACCTAGGGACTGTGCCCCTCGCGACCGACCAAACCTAGGGACTATGAACTTCACGACCACCCGAGTTGACGACCGAACACCCTTACCGTCCCTAGGTTTGGCAAGCGAACACCTGCACCGTCCCTAGGTTTGGCAAGTGAACACCTGCACCGTCCCTAGGTTTGGCAAGATCAGGCGTCGTAGTCCAGCGCCACCGTCGCCGTGACGGGGTGCGACTGACAGGCCAGCACGATCCCGGCAGCAACCTCCTCGGGCTCGAGGGCGTAGTTGCGGTCCATCCGTACCTCACCCTCGACCAGTCGCGCTCGGCAGGTGCCGCACACTCCGCCGGTGCAGCTGAACGGTGCATCCGGTCGGGCTCGTAGCGTCGCGGCCAGGATGGTCTCGTTGCGTGACGGCATCTCGATCACGGTTGTGCGACCGTCGAGGTTCACGGTCACCACAGCCTCGGACGGCGCGCCCGGCGCCCTTTCCACGGGCTCGCTCGTGACCACCGGCAAGCCAGCGTCGTCGACGTGGAACACCTCATGATGGACGTGGTGGGAGTCGACACCAAAGTCGGCCAGAAGCCCTTGGGCACTCTCGACCAGGCCGAACGGACCGCACAGGTACCACTCGTCCACGGTCGACACCGGGACGATAACGCCGAGGATCCGCTCCAACCGCTCGCGGTCGAGCCGGCCACTGAACAGCTCGACGTCCTGAGCCTCGCGGGAAAGGACGTTGATCAAGTGGAAGCGATCGGGGTACTCGTTCTTGAGATCCTCGAGCTCTTCAAGAAACATGATCGACGTCGAATGCCGGTTGCCGAAGACAAGCGTTGCGCGTGACCTGGGCTCCTCGGCCAGCGCCGTCGAGAGCAGTGACATCACCGGGGTGATCCCCGACCCGGCGGCGATGGCGACGTGATGCCGTATGGCGTCAGGTTGCGTGGCGCTGGTAAATCCGCCCAGCGGGGTCATCACCTCCATCTTGTCGCCAGCAGTGACGCGGTCGTTGATCCAGTTGGACATGAGGCCTCCGACAACGCGAGCGGATGCGATGCGCAGCTCCTTGCGCTCCAACGCTTCTGGGCGCGATCGGCAGATCGAGTAGGACCGCCTGACATCTTGGCCCTGAACGGTGGCCCGCAGCGTGAGGTGCTGTCCCGGCTCGAACACGAACTCCGCGGCAAGGTCGTCCGGAATGGCGAACGAGACCGCGACAGCATCCTCGGTGAGTCGCTCGACCTGGGTGACGGTGAGGGTGTGGAAGCGCGCCCGGTGTCGCGCCGGTTTCGTGATCAGCGACGTCATCAGATGGTCTTGAACTCATCGAAGGGCTCGCGGCATTCGTTGCACCGGCGCAACGCCTTGCATGCCGTCGAGCCGAATCGTGAGATCTCCTGCGTGTCGATCGAACCACAGAGCGGGCAGGCGACCTGACGAGCCTTCAGGCTGAGCCGGACCGGTTGTGGAACGACCTCGGAGCGCTGCCCCGGAGGTGCAATACCGAACTCCAGCAGCTTGTCGCGACCTGCCGCGGACATCCAGTCGGTGGTCCAGGCCGGAATGAGCCGGATCCGCACACTCGACGCATAACCCCGTCGCCGCGCGACGTGCTCAATGTGTTGACGGATGGCCTCAATCGCCGGGCAACCGGAGTAGGTCGGGGTGATCAGCACGGTCACTGTGCGGGCGCGGTCGTCGACCAGGACCCCGCGCAGGATGCCGAGGTCCTCGATCGTGAGGACGGGGACCTCGGGATCGGGAATGGCTGCTATGGCGGCCAGCAGGTCCACGGCCGCGGTTCCCGGCGAAGCTGGTATCGAAGCTCCCGATACTGGCGAGGTCACCACGTGGCACCGGGGTGTGAGCGCGCAATGTGCTGCATCTCAGCGAGCAGGTAACCCATTGGGCGGGAGTGAACTCCGTCCCTTCCACCTCGCGAACGCCAGGTGGGTTCGGCAGGCAAAGTCAGCGTGGCCTGGGCCACAACTTCGGAGACGTGGCGAAAGGCACCGCCCCACAAGGAAGATGGCAGCGCCCCCACTCCAGCCCCTGATGCCGCCACGGCCACGACGTCGTCCTCGAACAGCTCGCCGACATGGGGCGCGACCCGCTCGAGCGCCTCCTGCATCCGTAGGTGCGACACAGAGGTGCCGTCGCCCAGGCGCAACACCCACTGGCTGGCGTGGTCGCGGTGGTAGTCGACCTCCTTGACGGCCTTGGCCGCCACGCCGGCAATGGTCTCGTCACTCGAGGTGCACAGCGCCGCATAGAGCTCGCACTGGTATGCCGAGAACCAGAGCATCCTGGCCATCTCAAAGCCAAAGTCGCTGCGCTCCTGCTCGACCAGGTGGACGTTGTGGAACTGACGCTCGTCGCGAAAGTAGGCCAGGTCATCCTCGGAGCGGCCGGTGCCGTCGAGCTCACCGGATCGGGTCAGGAGCATCCGCGCCTGGCCGATGAGGTCGAGGCCGATGTTGCCCAGCGCCATGTCCTCCTCGATCTGCGGAGCGCGGCTGATCCACTCGCCCAGGCGCTGCCCGTAGATCAGCGCGTCGTCACCGAGCTGGAGACAGTATGCCGCAGTCGTCATCTTCGCCACATCAATCACGTTCTCGCTCAAAGGTATTCGACATCCTCGGGCACGTCATAGAACGTTGGGTGGCGATAGACCTTGTCGGCCGCCGGGTCAAAGAACGAGTCACGCTCGTCGGGGCTGCTGGCGGTGATGTCAATGGACCTGACCACCCAGAGGGAGACTCCCTCCTGACGACGGGTGTAGACGTCCCGCCCGTTGCGCAGCGCCATCTCGGCGTCAGGTGCGTGCAACGAGCCGACGTGGACGTGAGACAGGCCTCGTTTGGCGCGGACGAAGACCTCCCAAAGGGGCCAGCTGCGTTCAGGCGAGCTCCCTTTGACCGCAGGCGTACTCATGCGACGTACTCGTCCTGCCGTGCGCGGCTCTGCTTGGCGGCATACCCGTTGGCGGCTTCGCGCACCCACGCTCCCTCGTTGTGTGCGCGGACCCGATGCTCGATCCGTTCGGCGTTGCACGCCCCATCGCCCTTGATGACGCGCCAGAGCTCGCTCCAGTCGATGACACCGAAGTCCCAGTGCCCCGTCGCCTCGTTCAGTCTCAGGTCGGGGTCCGGCAGCGTCAGCCCGATCTTCTGCGCCTGGGGAACGGACATGTCGACGAACTTCTGACGTAGCGCATCGTTACTGAAACGTTTGATGCCCCAGGCCATGGACTGCTCGGTGTGCCCGCCAGGGGTGGCCGACTCGCCGGTGTCAGGTGGTCCGAACATCATCAACGCCGGCCACCACCAACGGTTCACGGCGTCCTGCGCCATGTCCTGCTGTGCCGCGGTGCCCCGCATCAAGGTCCACAGGATCTCGAAGCCCTGTCGCTGGTGGAAGGACTCCTCCTTGCAGACCCGGATCATCGCGCGCGCATAGGGTCCGTAGGAGCATCGACACAACGGCACCTGGTTCATGATTGCCGCCCCGTCGACCAGCCAGCCGATGGCGCCGTTGTCGGCCCACGTCAGCGTCGGATAGTTGAAGATCGACGAATACTTCTGCTTGCCGCTGTGGAGCATGTCCAGAAGCTCGGCACGGTCGACCCCCAGCGTCTCGGCGGCGCTGTACAGGTAGAGCCCGTGCCCGGCCTCGTCCTGCACCTTGGCCATCAGAATGGCCTTACGGCGCAACGACGGCGCCCGGGTGATCCAGTTGCCCTCTGGCTGCATGCCGATGATCTCGGAGTGCGCATGCTGGGCGATCTGGCGAATCAGCGTCTTGCGATAGGCCTCTGGCATCTCGTCGCGCGGCTCGATGCGCTGGTCAGATGCCAGCAGCTCGTCAAAGGACGAGCCCTCGGAAGGACGCTGAGCAGACGACGCCGCGGCTGCCACCGCGGCTTCCTCGATCGCCCCCGACTCGGCTGCGTTCAACGGCTCGTCGGGGTCGATGAAGTCGTTGCCAAGCATAGGGATAAGTATGCCGACCTCGTGCGCGCTGCGGCAATCGTGTCGCCTGGGCGTCCCCGCCGCCCGGATGGGAGGATGGCTGCGTGCCCCACGACCTCAGCCGTCCGCACTCGGAAGCCCATGAGCGCGCGCATGCCGCCGCCACCGGTCCCGTCGCAGATGCCAGTGCCCGGATCGCCCGCCCGAGCGACGCGCCTGCCGTCGGTCTGGTCCAAGCGGCCGTATGGCGCGCAGCGTACGGCCACGTCCTGCCGCCCGAGGTGGTCGAACAGTTCGACGGACCCAGCTTCGCGCGGGTTTGGCGCGACTCGCTGAGCCATCCGCCAAGCCCTCGCCATGTCCTGCTGGTGGCTTGCGCCGGGGAGCAGATAGTCGGCTTCGCCGCAGTGGGCCCAAGTGTCGACGCGGATGCCACCGAGACCTCGGGCGAGGTGCTGGCGCTCGGCGTCCACCCCGACGCCCGACACGGCGGTCACGGCTCGCGACTGCTCAATGCTGCCGTGGACACGTTGCGGGGCAAAGGTTTTGACAGCGTGAGCACCTGGATCCTGGCCACCGACGAAGCCACCCGGGCTTTCCTGCTCGCGGCCGGTCTCTCCCCCGACAGCGCCTTCCGGGACCGGATCATCGACGTCGACGGTTCGGTCGCCCGCGAGGTGAGACTGACCGCCGACCTCTCCCGGGACTGACCCAGGTCCGTCCGGATGTCGATGCGCAAACACGTGCCCGAGCCCAGGCCCGAGCCCCCGCTCGCTGACCAGCGCCGCACTCAGGTCCTGCGGCAAAGTCTGTCGGTCGCAGTCGCGACGGGTGCCTACGCCATCAGCTTCGGAGCTCTCTCGGTAGCGGCCGGCCTCGACCTCTGGCAGACGATCGCTCTCTCTGCACTGCTCTTCTCCGGCGCCTCGCAGTTCGCGATCGTGGGCGTCATCGCGGCCGGCGGCTCAGGTGCTGCGGCCGTTGCCACCTCGGCTCTGCTCGGAATCCGCAACGGCCTCTATGGTCTGCAGATGTCGCGGCTGCTCGAGGTGAGCGGCCTGCGCCGGTTCGCGGCAGCTCAGCTGACCCTCGACGAGTCGACGGCCGTCAGTGTCGCCCAGCCCGAGCGGTCAGCGCAACGGCTCGGTTTTTGGGCCACCGGGCTCGCCGTGTTCGTGATGTGGAACCTCCTGACGATCCTCGGCGCCTTCGTAGGGAACGCCCTCGGGGACCCAAAGCGGTTCGGGCTCGACGCCGCCGCGCCCGCTGCCTTCTGCGGACTCCTCTGGCCGCGGCTGAAGTCCGGGGACGCCCGCGCGGTGGCCGCAGTCGCAGCCGTCATCGCACTGGTGGTGGCCCCTCACGCGCCGGCCGGCATACCGGTCCTGGTGGCCGCCCTGGCCGCGATCGTGGCAGGACTGCTGCCCCGTCGCGATCGGGACCATGTCGACAACGGGAGAGGGTGAAGGATCTTGGTTGTCAGAACGACCACAATCCTTCGCGATAACGGCTCACCGGATCAGGGAGCCATGCGATGACCCTCTGGACCACCGTCCTGCTGGCCAGCGGGCTCTCATTCGCACTCAAGCTCGTGGGCTACGTCGTGCCGCACCAGACTCTCGACCACCCTGTCGTCTCAAGGGTCACCGCGATGTTGCCGGTCGCACTGCTTTCGGCCCTTGTCGTGGTGCAGACGTTCACCGGCAGCGGCGGTGTGCTGACCCTGGACGCACGCGCGGCTGGCGTCGCGGTCGCGGTGAGCGCATTGTTGCTGCGAGCGCCGTTCCTGGTCGTGGTGATCCTGGCGTCGGCCACCGCCGGGACGCTCCGAGCCCTCGGCTGGGGTTGACCCGCAAACCTAGGGACTTTGCGGCCGAACGGTCCACAAACCTAGGGACTTTGCGCCGGATCGTGTGCGCAAACCTGGCGACCGCGGTCCTCAACGCCCTGGCTCACTCCCAGGTCTTCGCCTCGCGGTCGAAGCGATCGCCGGTCTGCACCGGAGTCACGCAGAAGACGAGCCCGCCGGGATCGTGCATGATCGCGAACTCCTCCTCCCTTTGGACGACTGTGGCACCAAGCCCGATAAGCCGATCGATCTCGGCAGCCGGGTTGTCGCTCTCGATGTCGAGGTGGATCCGCGCAGGCGTCCCCTCCCCGAGTCGCTGGACCTCGAGATTTAGGCTGCCGATGGGGCCGATCGCGCTGTACGGCGCCTCCGCCCCTTGCGTCGGAGTCACCCCCGTAACACCCGACCAGAAGGTCAAGGCCTCGTCGTGCTGCACTGCGTGGTCGATCAGGACGATGCCGATCCGGCTGCGATGCATGCAACCAACACTATGGCGCGAGCAGGGAGTCGGGGGCTGACATGGCGCATCAGAGTCATTGATGAGCATGTGCGCACATGCGCGATCAATGACGGACCTGCGCGATGTGGCCGGTGCCCTGATGTCCCGGGAGATCAGGCCAACCCCAGGTAGTTCTCCAGGCCGACGGTCAGTCCGGGGTGGTCGCCCACCCGGCGCACACCCTCCAGGACGCCGGGCATGAAGCTGACCCGATCGAACGAGTCGTGCCGGATCGTCAGCAGCTCGCCGGTCGCACCGAAGAGAACCTCCTGGTGGGCCACGAGGCCACGCAACCGCAACGCGTGCACGTGTATGCCGTCCACGCGGGCACCGCGGGCGCCGTCAGGATCGGAGGTGGTCGCGTCCGGCACATCGGCGAGCCCAGCATCTTGGCGGGCCCAGGCGATCAGCGAGGCGGTGCGGGCGGCGGTGCCTGATGGCGCGTCAACCTTGTCGGGGTGGTGCAGCTCGACAACCTCCACCGACTCGTAGTACTTGGCGGCCTGCTGGGCGAAGGACATCATCAGGATCGCCCCGATGGCGAAGTTGGGGGCAATGAGCACCCCCACCTCAGGTTGGCTGGTGAGCTGCGAGCTCACGGCCGCAAGCTTGTCCTGCGTCCAGCCCGTCGTCCCGACCACGACGTGAGTCCCACGATCGATGCAGTGGGCAACATTGGCGGCCGTCGCGCCTGGCACCGAGAACTCGACAACGACGTCCGCACCGTCCAGGTCGCCTAGGTCGTCCCCCTGATCGAACGAACCGACCAGGGTCAGGCCCGGCGCGGCCTCGACGGCGCGACACACCTCAGACCCCATGCGCCCGGCAGCGCCGATGACAGAGACCTTGATGACAGAAATCTTGATCGATTCGCTCACGCGCACAGCCTAATGAGGTGCCAGGAAGCGTTCGACGTCGCGAGCCTCAAGGTTGAGCGCGTGCAGGACCGGGGTGGCGATGAGGTCGAACGGCTCGAGCGCGACGCGGCCCCTTGGCATGCTCCACGTGGCGACCGCACGCCCGCCGACCAGCGCAAAGGGCCGGAAGATCCCGTTCATCGTCACAATCGTCTGGTTGCCGCCCAACACCGGCTCGCGGTCCACCCAGCCGTGCAGCAACGGGTCGAACCCGCCAAGCAGCTTGGGACTGCGTCGGCCGCTCGGGGCCGGACGGCCGGCCAGGTCGACCAAGCCTCCTGGCAGCTCTTCCAGGTATGCGCTGACGGAGCGCAGCCCACGACGCGCGTCGCCAATGGTTATACCGGCCCACTTGGCGAGGTCGCGCTCGTTGGCTGGGCCATGCCCGGCGAGGAAGCGCCGGGCCAGCTCGGACAAGGCGGTATCGCGATCTGTCGCCTTGGGAGGCCTACCGAGCCAGTCGCGGACCAGGACAAACGCTTGGTCACGACCGATGACGGGACCGCGGATCGTCAGACCGCGCAGTGCAGACAGAAACAGGATGTGCACCATCGCCTGGCCAGCCACCGGCACATCGGCGGCCTGCACGATCTCACGTAGCTGGGCGCGTGTCATCGGGCCGTTCACGGCGAGCGCCCCCTCGATGACCTCAACACCACGATCGGCCTGACCGGGCGAAACCCCCTCTTGTTCAAGACGTCTGGCGTTGCCAGTGGCCAGCTGCAGCGTCGCGAGCCGCTGCAACCACCAGTAGTCATCGGGCCGGACGAGATGGAGGGTGCCACGGTTCAGCCAGGTAACGACCAGCGTCCGGTTGTTGAGCTCGCGGTCCACGTCGGCAGCGGTAAGTCCGACCGTGCGGCTCCGGACGGCGAGGCGAGCCGCTCGCAGGTCCTGCGCCTGCACAGCCAGCAGCCGCTCGACGACCTGGCCGACACCGTCAGCTGATGGACCGATGAGCATCTGGGCCGCCAACCGACGGTCGTCACGATCGCGCTCCACGGCTCTGGCGGTCGGTGCTCGGGCCATGAACGTGACCCTAGCCGTGGGGTCAGACGGTCGCTGCCTCGGACGAAGACAACGAACAGCTGGCGGGAGTCCGGCAGGGTGGTCGGCCGCGACGAACCCGACCTCAGCGGCGGCGGCGGTCAACCCTCTGCGGCCGTTGGCTGGTTTGTTTCACCGTTGCGGCCCGGCCGACAGGCAACGGTGAAACAAACCCGCTAACGAACCAGAGGCACGCGGCATACGAGGCGGTATGGCGATCCGCTCACCCCGTCGGCCGAAGACGCCAAAAGGCCCGGCGCACCCTCTCGGGTGCACCGAGCCTCGGTGTCGTTCAACAGACTCAGCCGTTCGAACCGACTCAGCCGTTCGAACCGACTCAGCCGTTCGAACAGCTCAGTCGTTCAACCAGAGCAGACTCAGGCGTCGGCAGGTTCCGCAGCAGCGTCGGCCGAAGCCTCAGGTGCAGCGTCCTCAGCCGGCGTGTCCTCGACCAGAACCGCGCCGAGGGAGAGCTTGCCGCGAGGGTCGATCTCCTTGAGCTCGACCTGGATCTTCTGGCCGATCTTCAGGACGTCGTCCACGGAGTCGATCCGCTTGCCACCGACGAGCTTGCGCACCTCGGAGATGTGCAGCAGACCGTCCTTGCCCGGGAGCAGCGAGATGAAGGCGCCGAAGGTCGTGGTCTTGACCACGGTGCCCATGAAGCGCTCGCCCACCTCGGGCATCGTCGGGTTGGCGATGGCGTTGATCATGGCGCGAGCGGCGTCGGCCGAAGGACCGTCGGTCGCACCGATGTAGATCGTGCCGTCGTCCTCGATCGAGATCTGCGCACCGGTCTCGTCCTGGATCTGGTTGATCATCTTGCCCTTGGGCCCGATGACCTCGCCGATCTTGTCCACGGGAACCGTCACACTGATCACGCGCGGGGCGAACTCGCTCATCTCGTCCGGGACATCGATGGCCTCGGCCATGACGTCCAGGATGTGCAGGCGAGCATCGCGGGCCTGGGTCAGCGCGCCGGCCAGGACCGAGGCTGGGATACCGCCCAGCTTGGTGTCGAGCTGGATGGCCGTGACGAACTCGCGCGTGCCGGCGACCTTGAAGTCCATGTCACCGAACGCGTCCTCGGCGCCAAGAATGTCGGTCAGAGCCGCATATCGCGTCTCACCGTCGACCTCATCGGAGACCAGACCCATCGCGATACCAGCGACGGCTGCGCGCAGCGGCACACCGGCGTTCAGCAGCGAAAGGGTGGACGCACACACCGAGCCCATGGATGTCGAGCCGTTGGAGCTGAGAGCCTCCGACACCTGACGGATGGCGTAAGGGAACTCCTCGCGAGTGGGCAGTACGGGCAGGAGCGCCCGCTCGGCCAGTGCGCCGTGACCGATCTCGCGGCGCTTGGGGCGAACCCACGCGGCCGGTCTCACCGGTGCTGTAGGGCGGGAAGTTGTAGTTGTGCATGTAGCGCTTGCGCGTCTCCGGGGAGAGCGTGTCGAGCATCTGCTCCATACGCAGCATGTTCAGCGTGGTGACACCCATGATCTGGGTCTCGCCGCGCTCGAAGATCGCCGAACCGTGGACACGCGGCAGGACCTCGACCTCGGCGCCGAGGGCGCGGATGTCGGCCAGGCCACGGCCGTCGATTCGGACCTTGTCGCGCAGGATCCGCTGACGGATGAGCTTCTTCTGCACCGCGCGGTATGCCGCGGAGATCTCCTTCTCGCGGCCCTCGAACTTGTCCGCGAGGTCGCCCTGGACAGCAACCTTGATCTCGTCGATGCGGTTCTCGCGGTCCTGCTTGTCGGCAATCTGGAGCACCGAGGTCAGGTCGCCGGAGACGGCACCTTCGACTGCGACATACACATCGTCCTGGTAGTCAAGGAAGACGGGGAACTCCTGGACCGGCTTGGCCGACTTTGCGGCGAGCTCCGCCTGGGCCTTGCACAACGCGGCAATGAACTTCTTGGAAGCCTCAAGGCCCTCAGCGACGACCGACTCGGTCGGTGCGCCCTTGCCCTGGTGCTTGACCAGGTCCCATGTGGACATGGTCGACTCGGCCTCGACCATCATGATCGCGACGTCCTCCACACCGTCCTTGTCCGTGACGA
>DATCQG010000344.1:0-6166 GCA_036569625.1 Dermatophilaceae bacterium
AGCGATGGGTGCGCCACGACAGCCAGATCATGCCGCCGATCAGGACGAGCAGGGCCAGGATGCCGGTGGTGATGAGGGGGGCCGATTCCGCTGTTGCGTTGTCGAACTCGGCACTGACACGGGCTTCGTTGGCCTTGACCAGGGCGTCCAGGATGGGCAGGGCGTCGCTGCGCAGACCAGAGCTCGCCAGGCGGAGGTACTGCGCACCGACCGGCAGGGCCTGGCGGTTCGTCGCCCGCGCCTGCTCGACCAGGCTCGCATAGCTGAGCACGGAGCTGTTGAGGGCCCCGAGCGCTGGCCCGTCCGCGGTCTGGGCCCTGGCTGCCTCGGCAATGAGCTGCGACGCCTGTGCCATCGACCGGGTGTAGTCGGCACGCTGGCCGGCCGGCTCGAGGCCGCCCACCAGGAAGGCGTTGGTCGCATCGGCATCGGCGCGGACCAGGTTCGTGTGGATCGCCTGGATCCGGACCAGCTGACCGGTGTTCGCCTCACCGCGGCGCAGCGCGTCATCAGTGGACCCAAAGGTCGAGAATGCGGCCACGCCGAAGACCAGGGACACGACGATGCCGAGCAGCGCCAGGATCCGCAGCCGTCCAGGGGTCCCGGACATGGCGCGTCGCACGAAGGTCGCGGCTTCGCCGAACCGGCCCGCAACGGTGGGTACTCCGACGGGCTGGCCGAGGCTTGTTCTTGGCCCGGCGCCACCGCTCTGACCCGAAGCCGCGCTGGCATGGGTGCTTGGTGTTGGGTTGGTGGTCGGACTGACGCCGGTGGTCTGGCCGTTGTGGGTCTGATTCGTTGCGGCGCTCGCGCCTGTGCTCCGTGTCGGGTTGGTTGGCTGGCTCACGCCGGGTCTCCCTGTTTGTCCTCGTCGAGGTCCTGCGGCAGCAGCTGACGAAGCTGCTCCTTGGTGGGCGCCTCGACATCACGCAAACGCCATGCGTGGGCGCCGATGGCGGCCTCGAGCGTGTTGCGCGAGAAGCGGCCGTTGCCGAAGGTGATTCCGCGGGAGATCTTGGCCAACAGCTCCCGGAAGTGGGCTAGGGCTTCGGCCGTGAGCTCGTAGTCGGAGTCGTGGGCGAGCAGGGTGAGGATCTTGATCATCTCATCGTCGGTGTAGTCGTCGAACTCGATGGTGGTCCGAAAGCGGCTGGCCAGGCCCGGATTGGCCGCGATGAACGCCTCCATCGGCGCGGGGTAGCCGGCGACGATGACCACGAGATCGTGGCGCCGGTCCTCCATCTCCTTGACCAGTGTGTCCACTGCCTCGGTGCCGTACTGGTCGCCGGTCAGGCTGTAGGCCTCGTCGATGAACAACACCCCCCCGACCGCGGTGGCGACGACCTCGGCGGTCTTGACCGCGGTCTGGCCGAGGTAACCAGCCACCAGTTCCGAGCGGTCGACCTCGACCAGCTGGCCCTTCGACAACAGCTCGAGCGCGGCGTAGATGCCGCTGACCAGCCGCGCCACCGTCGTCTTGCCGGTGCCCGGGTTGCCGGTGAACACGAGGTGCCGCGTGATCGTGGGACTCTTCATCCCCGCGTCGGATCGAAGCCTCTCGACCCGGAGGATCGCGACCTGACGGTGGATCTCCCGCTTCACCCGCTCCAGGCCGATCAGGGCGTCGAGCTCGGCCAGCAGCTCGTCGAGGCTCTTGTGCTTCACCGGCGCTGGTGGGGTCGGCTCGGTCGCGGACTCTGGCGGGGCTGCCTCTGTCATGGACCCTGGCGAAGTCGGCTTGGTCGCAGACTCTGGGGCAGGCTCGGTCGTGGACGCCGGAGCAACCGGCGCACCTGAGGCCAGGGAAGCAAGCAGCGTGGAGGTCGGGGCGCGCTCCGACAGGTTGGTGCGCGCTCCGGCAGCCGTCAGCTGGGCGGCGGCTGCCACGGACGCGTTGCCGATCACTCGCATCGTGGGTTCGCCTAGACCACAAGCCGCCGAGACCACCTCGGCCAGCGCCTCGGCATAGGCCACGCTGCGCGAAGAGCCCTGCGCCACAAGGCTGTTCAGTATCGCCGTCGGGGCCGCCCTCCATCTCCGACCCCGCGTTGCGGCGTCGAAGAAGTCCTGGGTGGTCCCGCCGCCGACTGCCTCGGCCCAGCTCGTGGCAGCCCCCGGGGCCGACTCGGCCACGGCCGCCGCCAGAGCCGAACCCTCACAACGGGCGGTCGTGGCCGGCACGCCGGCGGACTCGGCCACACCGCCCAACACCCCCAGGGCCTGGTCCAGGGTCAACGTGCGCGTCGTGGTCATGGCGCCCCGGTTCCGGTCGGTGGCTCGAGGCGGCCTGGCTCAATTGGCCGAGTGGTCACGTCGGGCCCAGTGGTCACGTCCGGCGCGATGGTCACGTCGGGACCCAGCGACAGCCCACCACCCGTGGAGGCGGTGCCGAACTTCTCTGCCAGGAACCGGCCGTGCGCGACCAGCGCGGCGGCATCGGCACGGCATACGGCGTCGAAGACCTTGTCCATCGTTGCGGCCAACAGGTCAAGCTGGTCGATCAGGATCATCAGCGAGGTCTTGCCACGGTCGACCGGGCGGCTGTCGGCCCACTGACGCGGCAGGCGCAGGTAGCCGTCGACGGCCTCCGGAAGGTAGTCGGTGGCGGTGGCCATGACGTTGTAGGCCTGCTGGCTGCCCGCTCCCAGGTTCGACAACCGCGGAATGGTGTCGCGAACGGTCCGCGAGACCCTGGTGACACGCGAGGCAACCGGCGCAGGGACTGCACTGCGTGCCACCATCGCATCGACACCGTCGAGCGCGGCCAGCAGGTCGTCACTGGTGGGAACCCTTGGCAGCACAGGGCGTTCGGGCTCGCTGCGGCGACCCGTCAGCCGTGCGAAGAGCTCACTCAGCGCCATGTGTCGATCTTCACCCAGAATCGGTGTTCAGTGACCCGTGCGGCCGGCGCCGGGCGCTCCGCCGAGGCCGAGGTCGAGGGAGCCATGGGTAACCGCCGGATTCTGGTTCTCGACCCGGTCGAGGTACTCACGGGACTTGCCGACCTCGGTCTCCAGGGTGCCGATCGTGGCGGCCATGTTGTCGAGAGCCTGGACCTTGAACGAGTCGATCGTGTCCATGGTGGCGTAGATGTTCTGGAAGGCGGCCTGCAGCTGGGGCAGCCCGATCGTGGCCGACGCAGCCTGCTCCTGGATGGCCGCCGAGTTGTCGCGCAGCATCTCCGACGTGCGCTCGATCAGGCTGGATGTCGTCGTGTTCAGCGCTGTGATCTGGGTAAGCACGAGCTTCTGGTTACCCAGCGCCTGGGCCACCATCACGGCAGTTCGCAGCGCGGAGATCGTCGTGGTGGAGGCGCGGTCGACGCCCTTGATCAGCTCGATGTTGTTCTTGATGACGATGTCGATGGCCAGGTAGTTCTGGATCGACACGGCCAGCTGGGTCAGCAGATCTTGGTGCTTCTGGCGGACGTAGAACAGCACGTCGTCGCGCAGGGCCTTGGTCTTCTCGGGGTTGATCGCCTCCATGTCGGCGATCCCGGCGGCCAGGCGGGCGTCGAGCCGCTCGGCCACGTAGACGTACTGGTTGAGCCGGCCCATCGCCTCCCACAGCTGCTGCTTCTCGAGGCTGAGCGCCGCGTTGTCCTTGCCGAGCTCGTCCTGTCCGTCGCGCAGGGCGTGCAGGATCGCGTCGAGGTGGCCCTCGGCGCTCTGGTACTTGTGGAAGTAGTCGGTCAGCCTGTCGCCGAAGGGGATCATCCCCAGGAACTTCTTGGTGCCGCTGGCCTCCTTGGGGTCGAGGTCCTCCACCGTGCGGCGCAGCTCGAGCAGGGTCGAGCCGACCTTGGAGCCCTCCGCGAGCCCACCTTCCTGCAGCGCCTTGACCGGCGACTTGAGCAGCCGGTTCGAGCTCTCGGCAGCGCGGCGGATGTCCTCATCGCCCATCGTTCGCACGTCCGAGGCCTTGGCGGTGAACTCCGGCGAACGAGGCGCGGCCGCCATCAACGACGCGAGGTAGCCCTCCACCTTGGCGTCCAGGCCAGGGAGGGCCGCAGCATCCACCGCGGGAGCCAGCTTGGGTGCCGCGGTGGCCGATACGGCCTGCGCCGGTTCCGGCGCAACGAGCGTCAGGACGGACAGGGCTGGTGCGGGCGGCTGGAGTGGCTGGTTGGCTGGCTGACTCGACGTGCCCGGCTCTGTCATCACTGTCCTTGTCTGTGCGAACGGTCGTCCCGATCGCCGTGCCAATAGCACCGGCACAGGCGGCGGCGCCTGTACCCCTGTTGACGTTTGGCCAATCTACGCGGTTCCCCCCCGCCACGGCGGTGGATTTGCGTGTCACCATGTGGACCTATGCGGATGTTTGTTGCACTTCCACTCCCCGAGGCGGTCAACGATGACCTGGCCAGGTTCCTCGAACCTCGCCAGGAGGCTGGACCTGGGCTGCGCTGGACCACTCCCGGTCAGTGGCACGTCACCCTCGCCTTCCTCGCGCAGGTGGCTGACCGGAATACGGATGAGCTGTTGGAGCGCCTCGCGCGCGCCGCCTCGCGACGGAAGCCGTTCGTCCTGCGAATGGCCGGCGCGGGCGCCTTTCCGCATGCCGGCAACGCGAAGGTTCTGTGGACGGGTGTCGAGCACGAGGGGGAAGAGCTGATGAGGTTGGCGGGTGGGGCTCGGGCGGCCGCGGCGAAGTCCGGGATCGCGGTGGGCGGGGGCCGGTTTCACCCGCACCTGACCCTGGCCCGGGTGAGACCGCCCTCGGATGTCACGCGCTGGCTGCGTGCGCTGGAGGGGTATTCCGGCCCCTCCTGGCAGGTGGGCGAGGTCGCGCTGATCGCCTCCTACCTCGGGCAGGGCCCGGATGGAAGGCCTCGTCACGTCGTTCAGCAGACCTTCGAGCTTGGCCCGCATAGCATGGGTTGAACCATGTCCGGATCGACCGCGGCGCCTCAGGGGACCAAGCGCGGACCTGTGCGTTGGCGGCTCTGGGTCGCCCGGGGACTCGAGCTGGTCGCCCTGGTTCTCGCGGTCTATCTCGGCGGTGTCAGCGCGACCAGCCTGTTCCCGACAACCGTGCAGACCAAGCACTACAGAGCCGAGGTGCGGCTGTCGGCGCTCCCGAGGCTCACGTCGACGATTCACAGCCCGACGTCGTTCGGCGATCTCGACCTCCAGTTCGCGAGTGTGTTCCCGGCTCCGGGAGTCGACGCGACCATTCAGGTCCGCGAGTCGATCACCGACCTGTTCGCCGAGCGGAATCTGTCGATCAGGAGCCTGCAGCCCTCAGGCCAGGAGGTCAGCGACGCCCTCGGCTCGGGGCTCACCGAGCTGGGGCTGAAGTTCTCCGGTGGGGTCCTGCTGGTCGGGTTTGGCGCGATCGCCCTGATCGCCTACGCCCGCAGGCGTCGCCCTACCCTTCGGCAGCTCGTGGCCAGCGGCGTCGCGGGTCTGCTGGCGATCGGCGGCACAGGGGCGGGGGTGTGGCGGACCTACCAGCCGGACCAGCTCTCGCGCTTCAGGACGACCGGGCTGCTCGGCACGGTCCGGAGCAACGCCGGGCTGCTGGCCGACGTGGAGGCACGCGCGGCCCAGGTCACGCCCTACGTGAAGAACCTGCTGGCACTCTCGCAGGCGTTGCAGGAGAAGTTCGTCCCCCAGGACGTCACCAGGCCGACGGCCGCCAGGTTCCTCCTGGTCTCCGACATCCACGGCGCCAACCAGTACCCGGTGATGAAGCGAATCATCACCGACGAGCAGATCACCGCCGTGATCGACTCGGGCGACCTGCTCAACTTCGGCAGCGTCACCGAGGCGGAGCTGACCGGCATCTTCACCTCCATCGAGAAGCTCGGGGTCCCTTACATCTTCGTGCGCGGCAACCACGACGCGGACAGCCCGACCGACCAGGCGCTGCTGGAGCGGCTGGCCAGGATCAAGAACGTCGTGCTGCTCGAGCCCACGCCCAAGACCTACACGGAGGTGAGCGTCAACGGCGTTCTGGTGGCTGGTTTCAACTACCCACGGTTCTTCGGCGACAGCAACCTGAACAACAACCAGAAGCAGGCGCCGGCGGCCGAGGCGTTCAACCTCGCGTATGCCGACCGGCCCCGTCCGGACATCGTCGTCTCGCACGAACCCGGCGCCGTCAAGCTGGTCAAGTCCGCGACCCTGCTGATCAACGGGCACATGCACAAGGACGAGCTCGA
>DATCQG010000345.1:0-2440 GCA_036569625.1 Dermatophilaceae bacterium
ACGTCCCTTCCATCGACAACTTACGTGCGCATTCCCCACAGATAACCGACCACAGCCGAGGTCAGCCGGACATCCCAGCGAGCAATTCGCGTTCATGGCGAGGTTGAGGAGTCAGGTAGGTAACCTCCGTTGAGAGGTCACTGGATCGCGCCACCTCGCCGGATGTGGAACTTGGGTCGAGCCCCGCTTGGCCGGCCCGATCCTCATCACGTCGACGTTCAAGGCGTCGCCTGTGCAGGGTTCCGCGGTGCCAGGGTCTGTGGTCACCAGGTGAGAGTGAGTGCGTCCCAGATGACAGTGAGGCGCTCGGGGACCGCGGGGTAGTGGATCCAGGTACCCCGCTTGTCGGCGGTTACCAGGCCGGCGTCTCGAAGCAGCTTCAGATGATGGTGGCGCTAGCTACTTCGACCTGAAAAAGTCACAGCGGTTTCCCTTATAGGACGGGGGTTTTCGCTCGGCGTGTCACCGTTCTTGGGGTCTCGAGTGACGAGATCATTGTCTCGTTGGCGGGATGACCCCTCGGGAGGTAAAGGGTGCTGCGGACGCGAGCTGGGGACGTGAGTTTGTGGGAGGCGGTGCTGCCGCCGGAGGTGCTGCGGCTGCCGGAGCAGCTCGCTCGGGTCGACGTGCTGTTGGATGACCCGGTGTTCTTCGTGCCGTTCGTGCCGTTCTTCGACCCGCGAGTGGGCCGGCCGTCGACGCCGATGGAAACCTACTTGCGGATGATGTTTCTGAAGTTCCGTTACCACCTGGGATACGAGAGCCTGTGCCGTGAGGTCAGCGACTCGATCACCTGGCGGCGGTTCTGCCGGATCCCCATCGACGGCAACGTCCCGCACCCGACGACGTTGATGAAGCTCACGACCCGCTGCGGCGTCGCTGCGGTGGATGGGTGCAACGAGGCGCTGTTGGCCAAGGCCGCAAAGGCCAAGCTGTTGCGCACGACCAGGTTGCGGGCGGACACCACGGTGGTCCCGGCGGATGTGGCCTACCCGACCGACTCTGGGTTGCTGGCCAAGGCGGTGCGGCGGATCGCGGTGACCGGGCGTCGTATCCAGGCCGCCGGTGGTGCGACCCGAACCCGTGTGCGGGACCGCAGCCGCTCGGCCGGGAAACGGGCGCATGGGATCGCCGCGAAGCTCCGGCTGCGCTCGGCTCAGGGCAAGGATGAGGCTCAGGCCACCGTGCGGCGCATCACCGCAGAGCTCGCTACGCTCGCCGAGCGGTCTGCCACCGACGCCGAGGCACTACTGGCCAACGCGCGTCGAGCGCTGCGCCGCGCCCAGGCCAAGGCCGAGGCACTCGCCGCAGCAGGCGGCAAGGACGCCGCTGCCGGCCGGCGGCGGGGCCGGTTGCGCCGAGCGGTCAACGACCTGAGCGAGCTGCTCGAGGTCACCCGGCGGATCGCCGCCCAGACCCGGCAGCGGCTGTCCGGCAGCACCCCGCCCGGGGCGACCCGCCGGGTGAGCCTGCACGACGGCGACGCCCGACCCATCGCCAAGGGCCAGCTCGGCAAGCCTGTCCAGTTCGGGTACAAGGCGCAGGTCGTCGACAACGACGACGGGGTCGTGCTCGACCACACCCTGCACCAGGGCAACCCGGCCGACGCGCCCCAGCTCGCTCCGGCCGTGGAACGTGTCATGGCCCGAACCTCACGCAAACCCCGGACCGTGACGGCCGACCGCGGCTACGGCGAGGCAAGCGTTGATAACGCCCTGCAAGAGCTCGGAGTTAGGCACGTTGTCATTCCCCGCAAGGGCAAACCGGGCAAGGCCCGACAGGCCCAGGAACACCGGCCGGCGTTCCGCAAGCATGTGAAGTGGCGAACCGGCAGCGAGGGTCGGATCAGCAGCCTGAAACGGGGATACGGATGGGATCGGACCCGGATTGATGGCACCGCAGGCGCCCAGATCTGGACCGGACAGGGGGTCTTCGCACACAACCTGGTCAAGATCGGTGCACTGGCCAGCTAGTCAGTCCCAGGGCACCGATCAACCCGAAGAGGATCGAAGGCCGGATACCCGTCAATCACCGGCCACCTAATTTTTCAGGTCGAAGTAGCTAGCCGCGGCTTTGCCGATGCCGGTGGCCACGTCGCACGCGCAGATCTCGTCCGGGTTGAGCAGCAGCGACATGATCTTCACCCGGGCTGGGTCGGAGCCAGGCAGACTCGTTCTGGTCGATGCCGTTGGCCGCCACGCTCGGGATCCCGACCCGCCTCAATAGTGACGCCGTTGCCGATGGTTGCGTTCCTCACCGATGCCGAGACCAGCACCGCTGTCATCAGCGGCATGTTGAACTTTACTCCGTTGCGATCGATGGCGCCGAATGTGGGCGTGAAGACAACACGCCCAGAAGGAGGCCAGGCGGATGATAGATCCCGGCGGTTTGTGTCCCGATCGCGACCGTGGGCATGTTGTCGGCGGTCACGGTCACGGCC
>DATCQG010000346.1:0-3836 GCA_036569625.1 Dermatophilaceae bacterium
TCGCCTCGACCCGGGTGCCGTGCTCGGTGTGCTCGGTGGTGAGGATCTCGCCCTCGCGGTGCAGCCTGTTGACAAGGTCGCCGCGGTCATAGGGCAGCAGCACCGTGACCTCGATGTCGGGTCGGGGCAGCTCGTCGGCAATGAGGGCGCGGAGCTCGTCCAACCCCTCACCCGTGCGGGCCGAGACGATGATCGAGTGCTTCTCGCTGAGCCGGAGCCGATGCAGAACCTCGGGGTCGGCCGCATCTGCCTTGTTGACGACGATGACCTCCCTGATCTGGTCACCGCCGACGTCAGCCAGAACGGCGCGCACGGCCGAGATCTGAGCCTCGGGGTCAGGGTGGGACCCATCCACGACGTGGAGCAGCAGGTCCGCCTCGCTGACCTCCTCCAGCGTCGAGCGGAAGGCCTCGACCAGCTGGGTTGGGAGCGCACGAACGAAACCAACGGTGTCGGCGAGGGTGAAGGGGCGACCGTCGGCTGTCTCTGCCCTGCGCACGGTCGGGTCGAGGGTGGCGAACAGCTGGTTGTCCACCAGGACGCCGGCGCTGGTGAGCCGGTTCAACAGGGAGGACTTGCCTGCATTGGTGTAGCCCGCGATGGCCACGCTGGCCACCCCGTTGACCTTGCGGCTGTGGCGCTTGGTGTCACGCGTGGTCTTCATGGCCTTGATCTCACGCTTCAGCTTGGCGATCCGGGTGTTGATCCGGCGCCGGTCGAGCTCGATCTTGGTCTCACCGGGACCACGCGAGCCCATGCCCTGACCACCGGCAGCCTGGCCACCGGCCTGGCGGGACATCGACTCGCCCCAACCACGCAGGCGCGGAAGGAGGTACTGCAGCTGGGCCAGCTCAACCTGAGCCTTACCTTCACGGCTCTTGGCGTGCTGGGCGAAAATGTCGAGGATCAGGGCCGTCCGGTCGATGACCTTGACCTTGACAACGTCTTCGAGGGCACGCCGCTGGCTGGGGCTGAGCTCGCCGTCGCAGATCACAGTGTCCGCGCCTTCGGCTATGACGATGTCGCGCAGCTCGATCGCTTTGCCGGACCCCAGGAAGGTGCTGGTGTCGGGCTTGTGGCGACGCTGGATCAGCCCGGCGAGCACGATCGAACCGGCGGTCTCGGCCAGGGCAGCCAGCTCACGGATCGAGTTGTCGGCATCCTCGACGCTGCCTTCGGTCCACACACCGCAGAGCACGACACGCTCGAGACGGAGCTGGCGGTACTCGACCTCGGTGACATCCTCGAGCTCGGTCGACAGGCCCGGGACGCGGCGCATAGCCGCGCGCTCCTCACGGTCGAGCTGGTCGCCATCCGCGCCGGCGCCGGCTCCGAAGCCCGCTTGACCGCGGTGCCACGTGTCGTCGTCGTTGAGCGCTGACGCTTTGAAGTCGAACAGATCAGATCGTTGGGTCATATCTCCCTTAGGGTCGCACCCATTCAACCCCTCGCGCGAATTCTTTATGCCTGTTCACCGCAAACCTCGGGACGGTGCAGGGACCAGACCTGCAAACCTCGGGACGGTGCACGGACCTGACGGCAAACCTCGGGACGGTGCACGGACCAACCCGCAGAACCTGGGACCGTGCCATGGCTGCTCCTGGTATCGCGCCGGTAGCCTCGTCGGTAATGAGCGAGCAGACCGACCACT
Source organism: Dermatophilaceae bacterium (assembly GCA_036569625.1). Lineage (GTDB taxonomy): Bacteria > Actinomycetota > Actinomycetes > Actinomycetales > Dermatophilaceae > UBA4719. Next base: position 1,652 of record DATCQG010000346.1, read on the forward strand.
ACTTCACCGCCGAGCCGGCCAGCGGCGCAGAACGTCGACAGCTTCGCGTGTTCCTGGCTGGTCGGGAGCTCATCGTCGAGACGGCGCCGGGCGTTTTCTGCCCCGACCGGGTCGACATCGGCACGGCGGTCCTGCTTCGTGAGGCACCAGAGCCACCTGCTGAGGGAAATCTCCTCGACCTCGGCTGCGGCTGGGGGCCGATCGCGCTTGCCCTTGGCCTCCGCTCCCCTGCTGCCAGCATCTGGGCCGTGGACGTGAACCAGCGAGCTCTGGGCCTGGCCCGTGACAACGCCAAAGCGTTGGGCATCCAACACTTCCACGCGGTGACGCCCGAGGAGGTGCCGGCCGGGATCGGTTTCGCCGCCATCTGGTCCAACCCGCCGATCCGGGTCGGCAAGGCGGTGCTGCACGACATGCTCATGACCTGGATGCCGCGGCTGGAAGCCGGCGGCACGGCATACCTCGTGGTGCAGAAGAACCTCGGCGCGGACTCCCTGCAGCGCTGGCTGACGGACCGGCTCGACCCTGGCGAGCTTGCGGTTGATCGATACGCCACGGCCAGGGGGTTCCGGCTGCTCTCGGTCCACCGCCACCAGGCCTGAGATCGCGCCTAAATGAGGGCGGTGACCCCATCGGCGACCAGAACGGCTGGACCGGCAAGCTCGACCTGCTGACCGGGCAGCGCCCGCACCCTGAGCGTTCCACCGGGTACGTCAACTCGCCAAACGTCGGTCGCCGTATCGCCTCCGGCCCACCAGCGCGTGGCCAGGGCCGCGGCAGCAGCGCCCGTACCGCACGAACGGGTCTCCCCGACGCCGCGTTCGTGCACCCTCATGGCGATGTGCCCGGGGCCGATCGGCCGAACAAACTCGATGTTCGTGCCGTTCGCCGGAACGGGGCTGACCTCGGGGGTCCGGGTCAGGTCGAGAGAGGCCAGGTCTGCCGAATCCGGCAGTGCCACAACGGCATGCGGGTTGCCCAGATCCAGACTCAGGCCGGGCATCGCGTCGTGCCCGTGGACCTTGACCATGGCGTCGAAACCCTTCTCATGGGCACCCTCAGCATCCACGATTCGCCAGCTGCCGAGGTTGACGGCGATGAGATCGCCCTCGAAGTGCACGACCTTGATGCCGCCCCGGGTGGCGATGGCGAACTCGTCAGCCGTCTCCAAACCCTCGCGACGAAGATATGCCGCGAACACTCGGGCGCCGTTGCCACACATCTCTGCTGTGCTGCCATCGGCATTGCGGTAGTCCATGAACCACCGGGCTCGGGCGCCCTGGTCCCGCACGTGCTGCTCGGTCGCCATTTCTGTAGGCACGACCCGGATAACGCCGTCGCCACCGATGCCGGCGCGACGGTCGGCGAGAAGTCGGACCTGCTCGGCCGTCACCACACGGGCGCCATCGAGATCGGGGACCAGCACGAAGTCGTTCTCGGTGCCGTGGCCCTTGGTGAATCGGAGCGCGCCCTTGTCAGTCATTGCGCACAGTGTCCCTCACTCGGCGGCGATCACGTCGAGGGCGCGGCGGGTCAGATGCGGGTCGTCATAGGTGAGCCAGTGGATGCGAAGGTCCGGCCGGAACCACGACTGCTGGCGCCGTGCGAATCTGCGGGTCGACGTAACGGTGTCCTTGATGGCTTGCTGAGCGGTGAGGAGACCGTCCAGATGCGCCAGCGCCTGGCTGTAGCCCAGTGCCTTGGCGGCTGTTCTGCCCGCACGTAGGCCGCTCGCGTCCAGCTGGCGAACCTCGTCGAGAAGGCCTGCGGACCACATCCGGTGGACTCGGTCCTCGATGCGCACATCGAGCTCTGGCCTCGGGATCTTGAGACCGATCGTGATCGTGGGGAGCTCGTACTCACGGGTTGGCAGGCTGGCGGAGAACGGCCGACCGGTGAGCTCGATGACCTCAAGGGCCCGAACGACGCGCCGATCATTGTTGGGCTGGATGGCCTGTGCTGCAACAGGATCCACTTGCACGAGCCGCGCGAACATGGCCTCGATACCCTCGTGGACCAGTTCATGCTGGAGCCGCGCACGGACCACGGGATCGGTCGGCGGGATGTCGAGACGGTCGAGGGCCGCGCGGACATAGAGGCCCGAGCCGCCGACAACGATCGGCCGGTGTCCGCGTGTGCGGATGGCGGCGATGTCCAGCCGCGCCTCCCGCTGGTATGCCGCGAC
>DATCQG010000347.1:0-4483 GCA_036569625.1 Dermatophilaceae bacterium
GGACACCGGCACCGCGACGACACCGGCGCGGAACGCCCCGAGGATGCCGCCCAGCAGCTCGACGTCGTCGCACATCACGAAGACGACCCGGTCGTCGCGGCGCACCCCGAGGCGACGCAAGGACGAGGCGACGTCACCGCTGAGCCCTGCCAGCTCGGCATACGTCAGAGTCCGGCTCTCCCGCACCGCGATGCGTTCACCCCGACCCTCCTCCACGTGACGGTCGACCAGCCACTCCGCAGCGTTGAAAATGGGCGCCATATCAGACCCTCTCGAAGTCGAAGTCGCCCTTGCGACCCGGTACCGAACCGGCGCAGCGCGCCGTCCGGACCGGAAGCGTTGGGCCGGGTGAAGATGCGGTTCTGGACGCCGGTGGCGCGGGGTGGCACTGTGAGGCGCGAGACCTCGACGGGAGAGACCAAGCAAGACCCGTTGTCCATCAGGGCGATCTGGTCACAGGCAACGGCGAACTCGTAGAAACCACCTGCAGGGGCACCGTGGATCGCGGTCTTGGCTGTCCTCGTGGTCTCGTGGGCGGCGACAGGCATGTCGCACCTCTCAGCAGTTGGGTTGGATGTGGAGTAAGACAAATACTCCACGCAGATTGTATGATTCGTCAAGAGAATGTAGTGTTTATATCACATTGAGAATCGCCGTCAGTGCGGCCCTCCCGCAGAAACACACCACAGGATGAGATAATTCGGACCAAGGAGATGTCAAACAAGCAGGAGGGCAGAGGCGTGCCAAGCGCCAACCAGAAGGAGTCTGCGGTAGCCAGCGCGGCCGAGACGAACGGCTTTCAGCGCGAGTCGGGGTACCCGAGCGCGCGCGCACTACTGCTCACGATTCTTGGCGAGTTCGTTCATCGGCGCGGAGATGTGTGGACCGGCACCTTGGTCGAAGCCTTGGGCGTGCTCGGGATCGAGGAGAAGTCGGCTCGGCAGGCGCTGTTCCGGGCCGCTGGCGAGGGTCTGATATCCTCGACCCCGCACGGTCGACGGGTCCGTTGGCAGCCGACCGCTACCGGTGAGCAGATCCTGCGGGAGGGCACCGAGCGGATCTACGGCTTCATGCGAGCGCCGCACCCGTGGGACGGCCGCTGGCTCGTGCTGACCGTGAGTGTCCCGGAGAGCCAACGCCAGCTTCGTCATCGGCTACGCACCCGGCTCACCTGGCTGGGAATGGGCTCGCCCTCGCCCGGACTGTGGGTGGTCCCGGACGCGGCCAAGGAGGCCGAGGTCAGTGCCGTCATCGACGAGCTGGGCCTGCACGATCGCGCGTTTGCCTGGGCCGGTCCCGCCGTCGCTGCCGGCGATCCGGGCAAGTTGATCAACACAGCCTGGGACCTGGAGGACGTGGAGAAGCGGTACCTGGCCTTCATCGACCACTTCGGGGATGCCACGGCCACCACTGACCAGGACGCGTTCGTCAACCAGGTGCGCCTCGTCCAGCAGTGGCGCAGGTTCCCGTTCCTGGACCCCGATCTGCCCAGCGAGCTCCTCGACCACGACTGGCCCGGGCCACGCGCAGCCACAACGTTCCATGACCTCCACGCCCGCTGGCACCGCAGGGCACAAGCGCAGTGGGACCGCATGAACGACGAAGCCGGCCAGCGCCGCTGACCGGCTCGACCGACCCCTGCCGAAGCGGGTAAGAGCTTGACGCCTTCGGGGGCTGGCCTCCTGGCCTTGGTCTGCAGCGACAGGCATGTCAAGGCAGACCGGATCGGATGGCTCGCACAGAGCCACCACCCGAGATATATTTGACGTATATTGTGCGAAACAACAAGGATCGGTAGCATATAGCTCACTCCGACACTGGCCTTCATTGGGCGGTCCCCTGCCCTGTGAAGCGAGACAACCCCAGACAAGGAGATGTCGAAAACCTCTACCGATAAGATCCCCGAGTTTGCCCTGCGAGACCTGGAGCGGGCCGGCAAGACCCACCGTGTCCAGGGCTGAAAGGGAGAGATGATGAAACGAATTGGTGTAGTGGGATGTGGCCTGATGGGCGCTGGTATCGCCGAGGTCTGCGCCAGGGTCGGCCTGGACGTGGTCGTCGCCGAGTCGTCCGGGGCCGCCGCGGTCGCTGGTCGGACACGGCTCGAGAAGTCGCTGCTTCGGGCCGAGGAACGCGGCAGGATCGACAGCGCTCCCGAGGTGCTCGACCGGATCCGCCTCGTCGAGAGCCTGGAGGATCTGGCCGACCGCGACCTGGTGGTCGAGGCGATCATCGAGGATGAGGCGGCCAAGGTAGCGCTGTTCAAGCAACTGGACAGGATTGTGACCTCCCGCGACGCGGTGCTCGCCTCGAACACCTCCTCGATCCCGATCATGAAGCTCGCCGTGGCCACCTCTCGGCCCAGCCATGTGCTCGGTGTGCACTTCTTCAACCCTGTTCCGGTGCTCTCACTCGTGGAGCTGGTTCCCAGCCTCCTGACAGCGCACGACACGACTGAGCGCGCCCGCACCTTCGTCGAAAAGACCCTGGGCAAGCACGCCATCGACTGCCAGGATCGTGCCGGGTTCGTGGTCAACGCATTGCTGATCCCGTTCGTGCTCTCCGCGATCCGGATGCTCGAGTCCGGGTTCGCGACCGCCGAGGACATCGATGAAGGGCTGGTGCGCGGAGCCGCACACCCGCAGGGGCCACTCGCTCTCGCCGACCTGATCGGCTTGGACACCGTCAGGGCAGTGGCCGAGTCGTTGTATGACGAGTTCAAGGAGCCGCTGTACGCGTCGCCGCCGTTGCTCGCCCGGATGGTCGACGCCGGCCTGCTCGGCCGCAAGACCTGCCGCGGCTTCTACACCTACGTCTGAAAGGTCGGGCCGGCGACGCTGAGGTGGGCGGTGCCGGGTCCAGGCGACGGGGTCGAGGCTCAGCCCAGGGTCGACCCCGTAGCAGGCACCCACCAGAACTGGTGTCGTGTATGCGTCTTTCAGCGGAAGGCCATATGGCCTGTCAGGGCCTGACCGATGACGAGGGTGTGCATCTCACTGGTCCCCTCGTAGGTCAGCACCGACTCGAGGTTGTTGGCGTGCCGCATCACCGGGTACTCAGACGTGATCCCGTTTGCGCCCAAGATTGTCCGGCACTCACGGGCGATCTTGATGGCCTCACGCGCGTTGTTGAGCTTGCCCAGGCTCACCTGCTTAGGCGCAATCCGGCCAGCGTCCTTGAGCCGGCCCAGATGCAGGGCCAACAGCACGCCTTTACCGTACTCAAGGGTCATGTCGGCGAGCTTTGCCTGGGTCAGCTGGAACGCGCCGAGGGGACGGCCGAACTGCTCACGGGTGCCGGCGTAGTCGATCGCCGTCTCCAGACAGTCCCGGGCAGCGCCCATCACCCCGAACACGATGCCGAAGCGTGCCTCAGACAGACACCCCAAGGGCCCCGACAGCCCACGGGCTCCCGGGAGCATGGCGGACGACGGCAGCCTCACACCGTCCAGCACCAGCTCGCTAGTAACCGACGCGCGCAGTGACATCTTCGTGGTGATCTCGTTGATGGTGAGCCCGGTCGTCGCGGTAGGAACCACAAAACCCCGGATACCGTCCTCGGTCTGGGCCCACACAACCGCGACGTCAGCCACCGAACCGTTGGTGATCCACATCTTCGTGCCAGCCAGCACCCAGTCCTCACCGTCTCGCTTGGCGAGCGTGCGCATTCCGGCCGGATCGGACCCGTGGTCCGGCTCGGTCAGACCGAAGCAACCGATGGCCTCACCGGTGGCCATGGTGGGCAGCCACTGCGTGCGCTGATTCTCACTGCCGTAAGCATGGATGGCCTGCATCGCCAGCGAGCCCTGCACGCTGACCAGCGACCTGATACCCGAGTCACCGGCCTCGAGCTCCAAGCATGCCAAACCGTAAGCGGTCGCCGACATACCGGCACATCCGTAGCCTTCGAGGTGCATGCCCAGCAACCCAATCTCGCCGAACTGCTTCGCGAGCTCCCTTGCCGGGAACTGCCCGGTCGCATACCAGTCGGCCACGTGCGGCTTCACCCGCTCGTCGACGAACTGGCGCACCGTACTGCGAACGGCCTTCTCCTCGTCGTTCAGCAACGAGTCAATATCGAACAGCTGATCCGGCGAGTCGGGGACGATGTTGTGCCTAGGCTTCATACGGTATCTCCTTCACTAACGTGCTTCTGGGTCAGACTGCCGGTCCCAAGGTCATCGCCTGGCGCGGCCTGCCCGATGTGGTTATAGATCGGCTGACACCCCGAGACGGCTCGCATGTCGGCAACCTCGATCGCACTCACTGGTCAAATCGCCTGCCCCGTTGTACTCGAGGGCTGTTCGACCGTCGCATTGACGTTCTCGGTGACGAGGTCGCGCACCTTGAAGCGCTGCAGCTTGCCGGTGGCCGTCCTGGGCAGCTCGGCGACGAAGACGACCGCCCGCGGACACTTGAAGTGGGCCATCCCGTCGCGACACCAGTCGATGAGCTCCTCCTGGGTGACCGGGGCCTGGGTCACA
>DATCQG010000348.1:0-6226 GCA_036569625.1 Dermatophilaceae bacterium
CCCACAGGAGCGCGATCGCCCACGCAACGTCGGGACGGCGCCGTTGGGGTGCGACCACCGAGGTGAGCGGCTTCTGCAGGAAGAGGCCCACGTTGTCCTCCGGGCAGGCCTTGAAGCACTCGGTGCACAGACCGCAGGACAGGTTCGAGTCCGAGCTTCCCGGCCAGGTGTACCAAGGACAACCGAAGCCCTCGTCCCCTCCGCGCATGCAGTCCTTGGTCTCGCAGGTCAGGCACACCTCACGCTCGCGCGTGCGGAAACCGGCGACAGAGCCCATGGAGCCGACCGTTCCGATGAGCGAGGTCAGCGGGCAGATGTAGCGGCAGAATGTGCGACGCTCGAAGACCAGAAAGAAGATCAGTGCCGACGAGACGATCCCGATGACCATGTAACTGGTGGCCGCCGGATTGCCCGGGCCGGCGATGCCGAAGAACTCCTCGAGCCAGGTGAGCATGAGGAAGGCTGCGACGGGCATCACGAAGCCGAGCCGGGCCAGCGGCTCGGGGAACGTGCGGCCCAGGGAGAAGGTCTTCTGGGTTCGCTGCCAGAACGTTCGTCGTTGGATCCACTCGCCGAACCCGCCGAAGGGGCACATCGCGCACCAGGCACGACCGGCCACGACCATCAACACGAAGACGAGGCAGAACCAGACGTACCACGTAATCGCGGTTCCGAAGTTCAGTCCCGGGTCCGCGGTGCCCAGGAAACCAACGAAGATGACCGTCCAGAAGATGATCTGGTTCGGGACGATCAGCAGGAACTGGAACTTGCGGTTGCGCAACAACCGTGCGATGCGCGGGTTGCGAGCGATGTCCAGACCCGGCGGGGGGTCCGAGGCCTGGAAGCGATCGGCGAGACCGGTGCGCTCGGGTGGACGCAAGCGGATGGTGACGGGGATCGGGTCAGCCACCCGGGCGGTCCGATCGTGTACCTCTACGCTCATGTGAATCTCCCGGCTGGTGGGTAGCGATGGAGCCAACATGCAGCGCGGAACTACACCTATAGCGTAGAACTACGCATATAGCAGAGTAGTCCTACTTCTAGGCTCGACGTCAAGAGACCCGACGAACGCGCTCCGTTGGATCTCCGCGACGACGCGGTAGTGCTCATCGACAGCTTCAAGCGCCCGCTGGAAGGTTGGGGAGTGGGTCCGGGCTCGGTCGGACCAGGCTGAGGTCCCGAGGACTACGCACGGAGGATGTCGGCGAGGACGGCCTCAAGCTCATCAGCAAGCGTCGGATGCCGCCGCGCCTCAGCCACAGTCCAAAACGCGATCCCCACGAAGGCAACGGCGTAGACGGCGAGCGTCACCAGCGAGCCCACCACAAGGATGGCCAGGACGACGCGGAGCACCTCGAACACGCCTTCATCGTGGTCCCAGCGGCGACCAGCGGGAACCGGACGACCACGCGCCTGCGCCCCAAGATCCCACCGGTTATCCGTGGAACTACGCGGGGCCCCAGCGGTTCACGCTGGCAATAGCCCCGGTCGAAGCGCAAACTGAGCGGCATGGTCGAGCGCGCGGTGGTGGAGCAGGCTCAGCTGACGCCCAAGGAGGCCACGTCGGCCGACGGAGAGCGTCGTCCGGCACAGATCCGGCTGGTCATCGTGGACGACCATGGGCTCGTGCGGGAGGGTACGGTTCAGCTCCTCAAGCAGTCCGCCGACTTCGACGTTGTCGGCCAGGCCGGCTCCGGAGAGGAGGGGCTGGCGGTTCTCGAGCGGCTCCAGCCGGACGTGGCGCTGATCGATGTCCATCTCCCTCAGATGAGCGGGCTGGAACTCGCCCGCGCGGCCGCGAGTTCCTGCCCATCTGTGCGAGTGCTGATCCTGAGTGCGTACGACGACTACGCCTACGTCTCCGAGGCTCTCGAGATCGGGGTCGGTGGCTACATGCTGAAGACCGCTTCGGCAAAGGAGCTGGTGGATGCCGTTCGGGCGGTTGCCAATGGGATTCTGGTTCTCGATCGCGGGGTCGCCAGCCGGCTCACCCGGAGGGGACGAAGCGCGTCTCTGCCTGGGGCCGGGTTGACGCCCAGGGAGGCCGACATCCTCCCGCTGTTGGCCCGCGGCCGGTCGAACAAGCAGATCGCCACCGAACTCCGGCTGGGTTTGCGCACCGTCGAGGGCCACGTCTCGAGCGTGCTCTCAAAGCTGGGCGTCGCGTCCAGGGCTGAGGCGGTGGCGTACGCGTTGGGCCACCGACTCGTGGCTCCCGAGAATCCCGGCGACTCGCCCGATGTCGGCTGACTTCGCTCTGGTCGCCCGAAGGGCGGTGCACCCGCCGATCCGCGAGGTTCGCTTCTGGGTAATCCAGCTGATGGTGCTGACCGTCGCCGTCCTCCACTTCCTCGTCGACGTGCAGTTCGTGGTCGCGACGAGTGCGTTCCCTGCCGGAGTCCCCGTGACGTTGTTGATCGTCCCCGTCGGCTACGCGGCCCTGCGCTATGGACTGGCGGGCTCAGCCGCGACCGGGATCTGGGCGGTCTTCCTATGGTTGCCGGACCTGCTGTTGCCACCGAAGCAGGGTCACGTCGGCGGGGACCTGGTAGATCTGATGTTGATCCTCGTGGTGACTTTGTTCTTCGGCCAGCGGATCGACTATGAGCGCCTGGCCTTTGCCCGGGGCGAGCTCGCGACCGCCGAAGCCCTGGCTGTGGAGACCCGGTATCACCGACTCTTCGAGACCAACCGTGCCCCGATCATGGTCCTCAACGCGCAGGGGGCGGTGGCCGATGCCAATCCGGCCGCCCGGCTGCTGTTCGGCCAGGACGTGGTGGGCAAGCTCGGCGCCTCGATTGCCAAGATCGATTCCTCCCAGCCGCCGGGCCGGGTGCTGGCCCTACCGGATGGTCGCGATTATCGGATCGACCTCGTGGCCGTACCTTCCGCGACTGGTGAGCCGTCAACCCAGATGATCTTCGAAGACGTCACCGAGGAACGCAGCGAAGGCCGGCGCGCGACCCACTACGCGGCCTTGGTGGTCCAGGCCGAGGAGGACCAGCGCCGCCATCTGGCACGGGAGCTGCACGACGAGCCGCTCCAGCTATTCCTGCATCTGGCCCGGCGAGTCGAGAGCCTGGGAGGTGCTCCTGGGGTGCCAGCAGATGTGGCAGCCGGGCTGGTGGAGGTGCGCGACCAAGTACTGGATGCCGCGGCTGGCTTGCGCAGCCTGGCCCGGGACCTGCGTCCGCCGACGCTCGACCGCCTCGGGCTGGTCGCCGCCCTAACGAGCTTGATCGCCGACCTAGAGGATGACGCCGGGCTCCACGTCCGGTTCCAGATGACTGGGGCCGAAACCCGCTTGGCGCCCGAACTGGAGCTTGGCGCCTTCCGGCTGATTCAAGAGGCGCTGCGCAACATCGTGCGACACGCCGAGACGGACACATGCACCGTTATCGTCGAGTTCCACCCCGACGAACTGCGGCTGCGCGTCGACGACGCCGGGTTGGGCTTCAACCCCGAGAGCGAGGACCGACCCGGCTCCGGGCAGCTGGGACTGCTCGGCATGCGGGAGCGGACCAGGCTCCTCGGCGGTGCCCTGCTGATCAAGTCGAGTCCCGGAAAGGGCACGGTGGTAGAAGCGACCCTCCCGTTGGTCCGACCGCTCAGCGTGCCGGAAACCAACTTCGTCTACAGCGCGCGGCAAGCAATGTCGCGCCCTGGCGCCCGTGCGCCCGTTGGCGAAAGTCGAACCGACCCCGGTCCCTGAGGCTGATCACCGGGTCGGAGTCGCTCATTCAGGTGAGAGTGCCAAATTGGCAGAGGCCACGGCAGTTGGCACGGTTTCGGTCGCCGCTTGGCAGGTGGCCCGACTCATCACTGGACTTACGCTCGTCGTGCAGGAAGCCGCATGGCAAAGCAACAATGAGCAACTCAATGCCGGCGTCGGGGAACCGCTGGATCGGTTGAGTGCACTCAGCCGATCGTTATCCGACCTGCCGGGGAACGTCGACGTCGACCGATCAGAACTCGTGGGTGCCGCACGGCAACTCGGACAACTCGCCGACTACATAGGCGAAGGCGGTCCCCTCCTGGCCCAAAACGAAGTCGACCGGGACGGATTCGCGCGGAAACTCGTGGCTGACGCCAAGGCGGCACGAACGGCCGCCGACCCCGCCTAGCTGATGCATCGAGGGACTCAGCGCCTACTAACCAGGCGCTGGTGGCTCTCGTGCACTCCGCGTGCAACAAGCCAGGGGCAACGCAGGTCACTCACCGGTACGTCAGATCCGACCACGGGAGCGTAGATCGCGGGTCCATTTCGAATTCCCAAGCTGACAGTGCGGGTTCGATTCCCGTCACCCGCTCCAAATGCGAAAAGCGTTGCAGCAGAACCTAATTCGACGATTCCAAGCTAACTACGAGTCCGCGTATTCGGTCACGCTCGGGCCACTATGGGCCACACATATCCACACCTCGGCACTCACCTTCAGCCTCAGAAGGACGCTCAGCTTTAACTTCTTGCCGGCGAGTGTTCATTTTCATATCGACGGAGTATGGAGCGAGTGAGACCTGGCCTCCGACCCTTGATCCGTCTTGCGCCCTGATCGGCGATGTCCGAAAGATCACCGGCATAACCCGGATGAGCGGATGCCCGCACATCGACACGAGCGCCAACTTCCCGCTCCGCGGTATGTGCGCGCATACATGCAAGGCCCGACGCGGCGTCTTCAAGGCAGGTCGGGATCCGGGTGGTCGACCAAGAACTTGCGGGCGGCATCGTCCCGGATGAGTCCTTGGCCGAGTAGCCATTCGACTGCTCGACGATTGGCCCGAGCGTCATGGAAGGCGTGCCACGCAGAAACCAGATCTGGGTGCTCGTCAAACAGCTCGTGTTTGAACCGACGAAAGGCTCCCCGGCCTCTGATGGCCCGCCCCAACCGACGCCCAGCAGCGTCATCACTGACCCCCTCGGCGAAGTCAGCCATGTCCGCGTACCAAACCGCAGAGGGGAGCGGGTCGATCGGCATCAGATCCAGTTCATCGAGATCGACCGGGTTCTCCCCGTCGATCCCGGTGTCAGACGTCCAGAACGCGATCTCGCCGGTCCGAGGATCGATCAACCATCGGTGTTCGTAGTCGGTCTTATCCGAAAGCGCCATCGCGATCTCGTCCACATCGAGCTTGCCTAGGTCGAGCATCAGTTCAGCGTAGGTCGCATGCGGCGAATGTCTGCTCACGGCGTCGTCTGTGGCCGATGGAATTCCAACCATGCTCAGTGCGACCGTCTTCAACGCCCTGACCGCGGCTACTTATGTCTTCCATGACCGCTCGGGCCGGCGCAGGCTCGAGTGAGGTGCCCGGTCGGACGCTCTCATCGCGGCTGCCCACCTGGGTTGGGTGTGGCTCTTTCATGGCATGCGGACCGGTCGGGCGCCGTAGCGAGGCGTGGCTCAAGAAGGGTCTGCTCAGCTCGAAGTAGCGGTGCCCGTCCTCGCTGACAAGTCGTATCGGACGAGCGAGGAGGCTGTGATGGATCGTGTGGTCATCGGGATGGACCCGCACAAGGCGTCGGTGACGATCGAGGCCAGAGATGCCCGGGAGGTGCTGCGTGCGACGGGCCGGTTTGGGACGGACACCCGCCAGTACCAGGCGATGCTTAGGGTCGCCCATCAGTGGCCGGAGCGGTTGTGGGCCGGCAGTACGTTGAAATCATGCCCACAGCCACGCACTGACGCACGACAGTCCACCATAGCGACCTGGAGGCGCTGGCAAATCGGTTGCTCGCCATAGCGAAGGCTGCCACCGTTGCCTGCCATGACGTCACTCGAGGAACTGTGGCCCCCATTCGGCTTATCGATCAGTTGCGGGCCACTCACTCTGCGCGCGATTCGAGACAACGATCTCCCCGAGCTTGTCGACGCAGCGACAGCCGGGATCCACAGTGACGACCTTCGGCCGTTCCCGCGAGCCTGGGCTGGCCAGCACCCCCTCGCGCTGGGCAGGGATCTGGCCAGCCGCTACTGAAAGTACCGCGCCACGTTCCCGTCAGAGGAGTGGTGCCTGCCCCTAGTCGTTCGCTACGACGGACGCGTCATCGGGGCGCAGGGCGCCGAAGCAGTCTGCCACCCGGTCCTCCGCACGCCCGACACCTTCTCCTGGCTCACCGAATCGGTCCAGGGACAGGGAGTCGGCACTCTGATGCGCCAGGCCATCTGCGCATTCCTCTTCGACGAGCTCGACGCCCACGCGATCACCAGCGGGGCCTACGCCGACAACCCCG
>DATCQG010000349.1:0-2908 GCA_036569625.1 Dermatophilaceae bacterium
TCGCGCTGCGCAGCGACATAGGTCGCCTTGCCCTCAGTCGTCTCGATCTCCACCGGCTCGTAGCCGAGCGCTCTCAGGTCGTATGGCGCCGCGCGCATGTCCAGCTCGCGGATCCCGTGAGCCAGGTCGAAGCAGTCCAGGGTCAGTGCGCTCGGGATCGCGGGGGAGAGCTTGTACGCCCATTTGTACAGGTCCATGTTGGCGTGCAGGCAGCCGGGTTGCTCCATCGCAGCTTGCGAATCCCGGCTTGGCGCAAGGGTGTTCAGCGGGCGAGCGGGCGGGGTGAAGAACCGGTACGCGTCGAAGTGCGAGCACGTCACCTGATGGGACTCAACGACTTCGTCGGTCGCTGCGGCCCCCAGACGCAGGGGCCAGTCCGCGTGACGCACCGTGCCGGGATCCTGGCCATAGACCATCGCCCATTCGTGCAGACCGAAGCACCCCAGCTGTGCGGGTCGTGCGGCCGTTGCAGTCAGGAGCTTCCGGACGAAGCGCACGGTGTCGGAGCGAGCCCCGAGAAAGGCCGCGAGGTCCACGTGGGCCGCGCCATCGGCATACCGGTAGAACTTCCAGTCGACGCGCTCACTGGCACCTTCGAGGATGACCCCGGGACCTGGGTCCCAGCGCCGCAGCTGGCCAGGTCGGTGCCGGTAGTACGTGAAAAGGAAGTCCTCGACAGGGTGCTTTCGATCGTGCTGTCGCCGGGTCAGGTGAGCGGCGGTGACGGCGTCGACCCGCGCGTGGTGCGCTGACTCGAGCGGTCGCCACTGCTCCTCCGTCAGTCGGTGCGCCATGGTCGTCAAGGGTAGTAACGGAGCCCAGCGTCAGGGCCGGATAGGGTCGGTTCCGTGCGCATTGCGAGATACACCACAGGTGAGGACCCGACCTACGGCATCGTCGAGGGGGACCCTGACGCCAGGTGGATCGCCGAGATCCAGGGCGACCCGCTGTACCAGCCTGTCGTCTTCACCGGCAACCGTGTTCTTTTGGATGAGGTTCGGCTGCTGGCGCCGATCATCCCGCGTAGCAAGGTGGTTGGGATCGGCAAGAACTACGCCGCACATGCCGCAGAGATGGGCGGCGAGGCGCCTGTCGAGCCGTTGATGTTCTTGATCCCCAACACCGCGGTCGTGGGTCCAGGGGACCCCGTCGTGATGCCGAGGCAGAGCGCCGAGGTGGACTACGAGGGCGAGCTTGCGGTCGTTATCAGCCGACTGTGCAAGGACGTGCCGATCAACCGCGTCCAGGACGTCATCTTCGGCTATACCTGCGCCAACGACGTGACGGCGCGCGACCTGCAGAGGGCAGACGGGCAGTGGGCCCGTGCCAAGGGATTCGACACCTTCTGCCCGCTCGGACCCTGGATCGAGACCGACCTCGACCCCAGTGACCTCTCGATCGTCACCCGCCGCGATGGTGAGGTGGTTCAGGACGGCAGGACGGTCGACATGATCCACGATGTGGCTGCCATCGTGGCTTACGTCTCCCAGGCGTTCACCCTGCTGCCCGGCGATGTCATTCTCACCGGCACCCCCGCCGGCGTCGGGCCCGTCGCCTCCGGCCAGCGCGTCGAGGTCGAGATCGAGGGCATCGGAATCCTCGAGAACCCGTTCATCCGCCGCGACTGACCGCCGGTTCCGGCCGTTCCGACCGCCCCTAGAATCGGGTCATCATGACTGCATCCACCGCGTCTCGTCCGGTTCGCCTGCGCGTCGCTCCCTCGCCCACGGGAGACCCGCACGTCGGCACGGCATACATCTCGCTCTTCGACCTGGCTTTTGTCCGCCAACAGGGGGGAGCGTTCGTCCTTCGCATCGAGGACACCGACCAGGCCCGCTTCCGTCAGGACAGCGAGGCGCAGATCTTCGACACCCTGCACTGGCTGGGCCTGAACTGGGACGAGGGCCCGGACATCGGTGGGCCGTTCGCGCCCTACCGCCAGTCCGAGCGTCTCGATCGCTACGCCCCGTATGTCGACCGGTTGCTGGAGAGCGGGCACGCCTACCACTGCTGGTGTTCCACCGAGCGGCTGGCGCAGATGCGCGAGGCGCAGCAGAAGGCCAAGAAGCCGACCGGGTACGACCGCATGTGCTACGGCAAGACCCGCGACGAGCGCGCTGCCCTTCCGGGCTTCTCGGAGATCCCGGTCGTGCGGATGCGCATCCCGGACGACCTTGACACCCGGTTCACCGACCTGATCCGCGGCGAGCTGAACGCACCGCACCCCGACGACCAGGTCATCGTGAAGGCAGACGGATTCCCGACCTATCACCTGGCGGTTGTCGTCGACGACCACGAGATGGGGATCACGCACGTCGTACGCGGAGAAGAGTGGATCAGCTCCACCCCCAAGCACATCCTGCTCTACAGGTGGCTCGGGCTCGAGCTACCCGAGTTCGCCCACATGCCGCTCCTGCGCAACCCCGACAAGTCCAAGATCAGCAAGCGCAAGAATCCGGCGGCCCGGCTGACGTGGTTCCGCGAGCAGGGCTACCTGCCTGAGGCGCTGGTGAACTTCCTTGCGCTGCTTGCCTATCCGCCGAAGGAGGATGGCCGCGAGGTCTTCACGTTCGAAGAGTTCGTGGGCGACTTCGACTGGGCCAAGGTCAACCCGGTCGGCCCGATCTTCGACCTCGACAAGCTCGGCTGGCTCAACGGTCACTACATCCGGTCGCTGGACAGCGACGAGCTGGCGGTCCGTATCGTCGACCACCTCATCCTGACCGGCGTTCTGGACGCGGAACCGCCCGATGCCCAGGTCGAGCTGATCAGGGCTGCCACCCCGCTCGTGCAGGAGCGCATGCAGCTGCTCTCGGAGTCCGAGGGCATGCTCTCCTTCCTGCTGGTGAGCGATGCCGACCTGGTCATCCAGGATGACGCCCGGGCTCAGCTCAAGGACGACGCGGCC
>DATCQG010000350.1:0-9189 GCA_036569625.1 Dermatophilaceae bacterium
TCTTCCAGATGGAGCTCATCTCGTCGAACGCGCGCGCCATGATGGCCAGCATCGCCGCGTGCGCATCGTCGCCATTCCTGCGCTGGATTGCGCTGGCGACGTCCACATGCAGCTGGAGGGCCTCGTTGTGCGGGTGGCTAGGCATCAGTCCGTACTGCGTCCGCCCGGTGAGCACCGCCTCAACGAGGGTGTTGAGCTTGGCGAACATCTCGTTGCCGGAGCTGGAGAGAACCAGTCGATGGAACTGGATGTCCAGGAGGAGAAAGGCCTCTGCGTCGTTGGACTGCCCGGCCGCCCAGAGTTTGCCCGCCAGGCCCATCAGCTCGCTGGCATCGGCCAACGGCGCTCGTAGCGCTGCCAGTCGGGCCGCTTCGGGCTCGACGGCGGTTCGCAGCTCGGTGAGCGACTGCAGCTGTGCCACGCGCGCCGGGGAGGCCAGACGCCAACGGATGACCTGCGGGTCATACAGGTTCCATCTCGCCGCCGGCAGCACCTGCACTCCGACCCGGCGACGTGAGGCAACCAGGCCCATCGAGGCCAGCACCCGAACGGCTTCGCGGACGACCGAGCGGGACACGCCGTAGCGTTCCTGCAGCTGCTCGATGCGCACCACGGATCCGCTGGCGAGATCTCCGCCGCAGACGGCCAGCCCGAGCAGGTCGAGGACGCGGGCATGCAGACCCCTGATCACGGTGCCGCCCTCGAGAACGACTGAGGGTGCAGCGTGGGGGTCAAGCTCGATCGTGGACTTCGCGAGGTCCGTCATGTAACAGATCATATCGGTTCGATCAGATGGTTGTATAAGTCGGCTTTATTGCGTAGCGTGACCGTCTTGAGGCAGATGTAAACATGGGTCAGTTTGAGCGTCGCCATCACAGGGCGGGCTCACGAGATGGGAGACACAGTGAAGCGTCATTCAGTTGTATCTGTCGCCGCCTTGGCGTCAGTCGCACTACTGGCCACGGGAGCGTTGACCGCCTGCGGCGGCAGCGGAACCCCTGCTGCGGACGCAGGGTCGAAGACGATTCGGGTGACCCTCGCCAACCACGTGTGGACCGACACCATCAAGAGCAAGCTGCCGGAGTTCGAGAAGGCCACGGGTCTGAAGGTGGAGCTGAGCCAGTACGGCGAGGATCAGCTGTCGGCCCAGTACAACGTCAAGCTGAACGCGGGCACGAGTGAGATCGACGTCATGATGTACCGACCGCTGCAGGAGGGGAAGCTGTTCGCCAAGAACGGCTACCTGGCGAACCTCAGCACGGATGTCAAGGCGAACAAGACGTGGGGCTGGGAAGACTTCCAGTCGGGCCCGGTCGGGGCGACGACGTACAAGAACAACGTGGTCGGAGTACCTATCATCACCGAGCAGGAGGTCCTCTACTACCGCAAGGACCTGCTGGCCAAGGCCGGGCTCCAGGTTCCCAAGACCATGGACGAGCTCCAGGCGGCGGCCAAGGCGATCAAGGCGCAGAATCCCGGGGTCGCAGGCTTCGTGGCGCGCACCGGAAAGTCGCCGGCGGTCACTCAGTTCTCCAGCTTCCTCTACAGCTTCGGCGGTGACTTCGTCGACGCGAACGGCAAGTCCGCCGTTGCCAGTGACGCGGCAAAGAAGGCGTACGCGTTCTATGGCGGCCTGATCCACAACTACGGTCCGGCCAACGTCAGCACGGACATGAGCTGGCCCGAGGCGATGGCGATCTTCACCCAGGGCAAGGCGGGTCTCTACACCGAGGCTGACAGCCTGTACAAGAACGCCACGGATCCGGTCAAGTCAAAGGTCGCGAACACGGTCGGCTTCGCGCCGATGCCGTCCGGGGCCAACGGCTCGAAGGCCTACAACGTGCCGTCCTGGGCGCTCGGGATCAACGCCGCATCCGCCAACCAGGCGAACGCCTGGAAGTTCATCGAGTGGGCCACCAGCAAGGACATGACGCTGGGGATCCAGAAGGCCGGAGTCCCCGGGGCTCGCACCTCGGTCTGGAACGACCCCGCAGGGATCTCGACCTACCCCGCGGACCTTGCTGCAGCAATCGCCGAGAGCACCAAGAACGGTGTCGGTCACGACCGACCTCTCGTGATCAAGGTGCCCGAGTCGCGCGACATCGTGGGAAACCCGATCGTGGTCGCCATCACCGGTGGGGACTCCAGCGCTGCCGCTGATGCGGCGAGTATTTCGTTCCAGAAGCTTCTGGACGCCGAGAAGTAACGGGACCGGGCGGATGGTCACAAGGTCAGCCCTGATGCTGACGTTGACTATCCGCCCGTGATCCGGCTCCACAACCGGCTCAAGTACCGAGCGCGAGGTAGACGATGATCGGCACGGTCACCACCAGGCCCGCCGTGTGGAAGTCCTATTCCACGTGGGCAAACCGACACCGCAAGTGGCTCTTCGCAGCACCCGCAATGATTTTCGTCGGACTACTGATCGCCGTCCCGTTGGCCTGGACCGTCTATCTGAGCCTCACTGACGCCCAGGGATCTGTCCGCGCCGAGTCCAGGTTCGTCGGGATCTCGAACTACCTGCAGGTCTTTGGCGACACCGAACGGTTCTGGCCCGCGGTCCTGCGCACCTTCACCTTCACTGGCGGTGCGGTCGCGACCGAAATGGTGCTGGGCATGGGGATTGCGCTCCTGCTGTGGCGACCCTTCAAAGGGGAGAAGTGGGTCCGCGTCGCGATCCTGCTGCCCTTGGTGGCAACCCCTGTCGCGGTCGGCATGATGTGGCGCCTGATCTTCGACCCGAACATCGGGTTTGCCAACCAGATGCTGAGCTGGATCGGCATCCCGGCCCAACCATGGCTGTCGGGCGAGACGACGGCGCTGCCCACGTTGATCTTCGTCGACGTCTGGCAGTGGACCCCGATGGTCGTCCTGATCCTGCTGGCCGGCCTGACCGCCCTCTCCGAGGAACCTGACGAAGCGGCCCGGATCGACGGAGCCAACGCCTGGCAACGGTTCCGGTACATCACCCTTCCTCTGCTGCGATCGACGGTCGTCGTCGCCATCGTGCTGCGCGGTATCGACGCGCTCAAGACCTTCGACATCCTGTACTCGACCAAGGGCAAGGGCGGCGGCTCCTTCCACGAGGTGGAGACGCTCAACGTCTACGCCTTCGGGCTCAGCTTTGACTACAACGACTACGGGATCGCCTCGACCGTGCTGATCCTGTTCTTCCTGCTCATCATTGCGATCATGTGGATGGTCACGTACCGGCGAAAGGCAGACCGGTGATGACCGACACCGCGACAACCACCCCCACCAACCGGACGGCCATCTCGAAGCGTCCGGTGCCCCGACGGCGACGCAGGTCGCGCGCCTACCCGATCTTTCGGGTGGTCGTGCTGACAACGACCGTGGTGCTGTTCATCGCACCGTTGATGTGGATGCTGGTGGCCTCGTTCAAGACGAATGTCGACATCTATGACTCGGGCAAGACGTTCTTCTTCACCCCGACGTTGGACAACTACTCCAACGTGCTGGGCCGCAACAACTACTTCGACTTCATCTTCAACAGCTTCTGGGTGGCGCTGTGGTCCACGGTGCTGTCTCTGATCCTGGGGGTGCCGGCCGCGTATGCCATGAGCCGGTTCAGCATGGGCAAATCGGCGATGGTGGTGCTGATGGCCCGCATCATTCCCGGGGTGAGCCTGCTCGTTCCCTGGTACTTCATCTTCGCAAACCTGCGCCTGGTCGGCGGCTTCAGCGTCCTGATCCTGTCCCACATGTTCGTCGCGCTACCGCTGATCGTCTACATCATGATGTCGTTCTTCGACTCGATGACAACCGAGCTCGAGGACGCTGCCCAGGTCGACGGACTCACTGCCATCGGGGCCTTCACGCGGATAACGCTGCCACTGTCGGCGCCGGGGCTGGCGACCGCCGGAATACTCTCCTTCATCTTCTCGTGGAACAACTTCATGTTTGCCCTCGTGCTTGCCGGAGCGAACACCAAGACCCTCCCGGTGGCGATCTTCAACTTCGTGTCGTACGCCAGCATCGACTGGGGCGGCCTGATGTCAGCCTCCGTCGTCGTCACCGTCCCCATCATGGTGATCGCCCTGTTCACCCAGAAGTACATCGTGGCCGGCCTCACCGCCGGTGCGACGAAGGGCTGAGCGATGAGCAGTCGTCGGGTCCCGCCGGTCATCGTCATGGGCATCCAGGGCTCGGGGAAGACCACCATCGGCGAGCTGCTCGCCCAACGTCTTGGCGTGCCCTTCGTCGATGGTGACACCCTGCACTCGAGCAAGAACAAGGAGTGGATGGCGTCCGGACGGGCGCTGTCCGACGCGCAGCGACTGCCGTGGCTGCACGCGGTCGGCGAAAGCCTTGCCCTGGCAGGCGGATCCGGTGTCGTGGTGGCCTGCTCGGCGCTCAAGCGCAGGTACCGCGACCTGCTCAGGGAACACGCTCCCACCATGCTCACCGTCTTCGCGCGCGGCGACATCGACCTGATCCATGCCCGGATCACGGCCAGACGACACGAGTACATGCCACCCTCGCTGCTGCCGACCCAGCTGGAGGTTCTCGAGGAACGTGAAGATGACGAACCGGGTCTGACCGTGGACGTTGCGCAGACCCCCGAGCAGATTGTCGAGCGCATCATGACCATGGTCACCGCAGAAGCTGACGCCCATGCGAATTAGCAGGGTCGAGACGTTCCTCGTGCCCCCGCGGTGGCTGTTCGTGCGGATCGAGACGGACGCCGGTGTCGTTGGCTGGGGCGAGGCGAGCCTCGAAGGACACTCGGATGCCGTGCGCACGGTGGTTGCACAGTTCGCCGAGCATCTCGTCGGCAGCGACTCCGCACGCATCGAGGATCACTGGCAGGTTCTTACGAAGAGCGGCTTCTACCGCGGTGGTCCGGTCTTCGGCAGCGCCGTGTCGGGCATCGACCAGGCGTTGTGGGACATCAAGGGCAAGACCCTCGGAGTGCCGGTGTACGAGCTGCTGGGGGGAGCGGTCCGCGAGCTCATCCGCATGTATGGCTGGGTCGGCGGCGACGACCCGAGCGGCGTCGCCGAGGCCATCCAGGCCCAGATGGATGTCGGCCTGACCGCGGTGAAGATGAATGCCTCCGGCTCGATGAGCCCTCTGGGCACCGTCGCAGAGATCGACGCCGTGCTCGGGCGCGTGGCCGCGGCGCGCGAGGTGCTTGGGCCCAACCGGGATGTGGCCGTCGACTTCCACGGCAGACTGACGCTGGCCAACGCCCGCCGGCTGGCGCCCCTGCTGGAGCCCTTACGTCCCTTCTTCATCGAGGAACCGGTCGTCCCGGAGAACTCGCACCTGATCGGCCAGCTGGCGCAGGCGACCTCCATCCCGATCGCCACCGGGGAGCGGCTGTACAACCGGCAGGACTTCCTGCCTGTGCTCCGGGCTGGGATTGCGGTGGCCCAGCCCGACGTCTCCCACGCCGGCGGAATCTCGGAGGTGCGCCGCATCGCGGCGATGGCGGAGGTGTACGACGTACAGCTGGCACCGCACTGCCCGCTTGGCCCGATCGCGCTTGCCGCTTGTCTGCAGGTGGGCTTCGCCACTCCCAACTTCCTGATCCAGGAGCAGAGCATCGGCATCCACTACAACCAGGGCGCCGAAGTACTGGACTACGTGCTGGACAAATCGCCTCTGCGCTTTGTCGACGGCAGCATCGAGAGACTGACCGGCCCCGGGCTGGGCATCGAGGTCGATGAGGCCGCGGTGCGCGCGGCGGATGCGCGCGGGCACCGTTGGCGCACGCCGGTGTGGCGCCATCCGGATGGGGCGCTGGCGGAATGGTGACACCGGTGTCCACCGACTTCCTGACCCGACTGGCCCGGGAGCGGCTGCTCGTCATCATCCGCGGTGCGGACGCCGAGGCCGCGATTGCTGCTTCGCTCGCCCTGCTCAGCGCAGGGATCCGGTTCCTGGAGGTGTCACTGGTGACGGCTGACGCCCTGGCGGTCATCGCCGAGGTGGCAGGTCTGGCCCCGGACGACGCCGTCATCGGGGCAGGCACCGTCCTCACCCGCGACGACGTGGCTCGCGCCGCAGGGGCTGGTGCCCGGTTCATGGTGACCCCGGCACTGACCGAGAGCGTGGCCGAGTCAGTGGCCGGCGGCATCCCGGTGCTGGCTGGTGTGCTCACGCCGACCGAGGCTCTTACCGCCATGGGGCTGGGGGCGGCCGCGGTCAAGCTGTTCCCGGCGACCGTCGGTGGCCCGTCCTACCTGCGGGCACTGCGCGAACCCTTGCCGGACCTGCCGTTCATACCGGTAGGCGGCGTCGACGTCGCGCTCGCCGGCGAATACCTCGCAGCGGGTGCGGTCGCCGTCGGAGTCGGCGGCTCGATGGTGGGTGACGCCATCCGCGGTGGTGACCTGGACGCACTGCGCACCCGCGCCGCGGCTTTCCTCGCGGTGGCCGCCCGATCCGGGCGACCCGCATGACCCGGCCCGACGTCGTGACCATGGGCGAGACGATGGTCAGCCTTCGGACGGGCACGCCCCTGCGACTGGGCGGAACCTTGTCCATGACCATGGCGGGTGCCGAGTCCAACGTGGCTATCGGGTTGGCGCGTCTGGGCCACACAGTTCGATGGGGCGGGCGCGTGGGTGCCGACGAGCTCGGCGCCTACATCTTGCGCACCTTGCGGGCCGAGTCGGTGGCGGTCGACACGGTTGTGGTCGATGCCGAACGGCCCACGGGGCTGATGCTGGCCGAGCGTCGCGTCGCGGATGTCTCGCGAGTCAGCTACTACCGTGCAGGGTCGGCAGGTTCCGCACTCTCCGCGTCCGATGCCGCGGCATGTCTGGCGGATGCACCGCGAGTCCTGCACGTCACAGGAATCACCCCTGCGCTCTCCGAGTCGGCGGCGGAGGCCGTCACCGAAGCCATCGACCTTGCGCTTCGTGCCGGAGCGTTGGTGAGCGTCGACGTCAACTACCGGTCGAAGCTGTGGACACCCGGGCAGGCGCGCCTGGTGCTCGCCGAGCTGGTCCGGCGCGCGCACATCGTCATCGCCTCCGAGGACGAGCTCGGGCTGGTCGCACCCATGGACGAGCCGGCGGCGGCGAAGGAGCTCGCGGCATCCGGCGTCAGCCAGCTCGTGATCAAGCGGGGAGCAAACGGCGCGACCGTCTGGCATGACGGAGAGGCCCACCACGCCCAGGCCATCGCCGTCCCCGTGCTCGATACGATCGGCGCCGGCGACGCCTTCACGGCCGGCTACCTGTCCGGTGTCCTCGACGGCCTTTCCCCGGCAGAGGCGCTCCGCCGCGGCACGGTCACCGGCGCGTTCGCGGTCTCCGCGGTCGGCGACTGGGAAGGGCTACCCACCCGCAACGAGCTGTCCCTGCTCGACATCGAGACCGGAGCCACGGTGCGCTGATACAGCGTGGCAGTGACTTCCCAGACCCTCAAACACACGCGTTGGCAGGAGAAGAGCTCGATGAGAATCGACAAGGCAGAGGTCATCGTCACAAGTCCCGACCGCAACTTCGTGACCCTGCGGCTGACCACCGACGACGGTCTCGTCGGGCTCGGGGACGCCACGCTCAACGGCAGGGAGCTCGCGGTTGTCGCTTACCTCAAGGAGCACGTCGCGCCGCTGCTCCTCGGCACCGACGCCCACCGGATCGAGGACACCTGGCAGTTCCTCTACCGAAGCGCCTACTGGCGTCGCGGACCGGTCACAATGGCCGCTATCGCCGCGGTCGACGTTGCCTTGTGGGACCTCAAGGCCAAGGCCGCTGGTATGCCGCTCTACCAGCTGCTGGGCGGCGCCAGCCGAGACGGGATCCTCGCCTACGGTCATGCCTCGGGGCGTGACCTGCCCGAGCTGTTCGACTCGGTCCGGAAGCACCAGGCCCTGGGCTACCGCGCGATCCGCATCCAGACCGCCGTTCCCGGCCTCAAGGCCATCTACGGCGTGGCATCCCAGGCACAGTCCAGCGGCAAGCGCTATGACTACGAGCCGGCGCAACGGATGAGCCTTCCGAAGGAGGAGGACTGGGACACTCCGGCCTACCTCCGTCACCTACCGTCCGTCTTCGAGGCGGTGCGAGCCGAGTTCGGCCCGGACCTGCCGCTGCTGCACGACGGACACCACCGGATGACACCCATCCAGGCGGCGAAGCTCGGCAAGTCGCTCGAACCGTTTGACCTGTTCTGGCTCGAGGACTGCACCCCGGCCGAGAACCAGGACGCCCTGCGGCTGGTTCGCCAGCACACCACGACGCCGCTCGCGATTGGTGAGGTCTTCAACACGGTGTGGGACTACCAGTCGCTGATCAAGGACCAGCTGATCGACTACGTGCGCTCGGCCGTCACCCACGGCGGCGGGATCTCGCCGATGAGGAAGATCATGGACTACGCAGCCCAGTACCAGATCAAGTCGGGCATCCACGGTCCGACCGACATCTCACCCGTTGGTATGGCGGCAGCGCTGCATCTCGACCTGGCCATTCACAACTTCGGCATCCAGGAGTACATGCCGCACGGCGAGCTCACCGGCCGCGTCTTCGAGCAGTCGTTCAGCTTCGTGGACGGCTATCTGCACCCCGGCGAGAAGCCGGGTCTGGGCGTCGATCTCGACGTCGACGAGGCCGGCCGGTACCCCTACCAGTCCGCGTATCTGCCGTTCAACCGCCTGCATGACGGCACCGTTCACGACTGGTAGATGTGGACTCGAGCCACCTAAAGCCGCCCAAGTGTAGGCCCCGCTTACATGGAAGTGTGTCCATTTCCTCCTTATCGTGGTCTGCGAGCCGCTAGCGAAGCCCCGCATCTCCAACCATTGCGGACCTTCGCGGCTCCCGGGCTCAAGGAGGGTCGGATGGCCGGCAACACGTCGACGCGGGGACCCTTGGGCTCCGCGGTCCCGCTGCTGGCGACATCCGGGCTGACCAAGGACTTCCGTGACTTCCGGGCTGTCGACGGGGTGGACCTGCGGATTGCAGAGGGCACCATCCACGCCCTGGTCGGGCCCAACGGCGCCGGCAAGACCACGCTGTTCAACCTGCTGACCGGGTTCCTGAAACCGACCTCCGGCTCGATCATGCACCGCGGCAGCGACATCACCGGCAAGGCGCCCGAGCAGATCGCGCACCTCGGGATCGCCAGGTCCTTCCAGATCACCAGCCTCTTCGACCAGCTCACCGGCCTGGAGCACCTCGAGCTGGCCCTGGCCAGCCCCACCGGACTGGGTAT
>DATCQG010000351.1:0-6718 GCA_036569625.1 Dermatophilaceae bacterium
GCGCCGCGCCCGCTGACCCCCCTTCCCTTACCCACCGATGTTAGGGGTGGAGGCGCAGGTGGTCGAGCTGGGCCAGCACGCTGAGCCGCGCCGCGGGCCAGACCTCATGCGGAACGTCGGCATAGACGATCGCAACGACCGCTTCGGCATCCGCCGCCCCCTCCGCGACTGCGGCGCGCACCTGCTCCAGCCGTACCAGTCGGTGGTCGATGTAGTGGCGCAGGATGCCCGCCGCGTCCGGCAGGGCAGGGCCGTGGCCCGGGAGGATCTGGGTCACCTCGCGCGAGCCGGTCATGGTCTCGATCCGCTGCAACGACAGCAGGTATGCCGCGAGCTCGCCGTCAGGCCATGCCACCACCGAGGTGCCTCGCCCCAGGACGGTGTCACCGGTGAGCAGGGCGTTCTCGGCCGGCATGAGGAATGACAGCGAGTCGCTGGTGTGCCCAGGGGTGGCCACCACCACCAGCTCCAGACCGTCGACCACCACCTGGTCAGCGTCCGCCAGGTCGTCGTGCCCGGTGCCGAGCGCCCGAACCGGTGCGCCGGTGAGATCGGCGAAACGCCGCGCCGACTGGGCGTGGTCCCAGTGGCCATGGGTGAGGAGGGTCAGGGCAACGCGTGCCCCGCGGAACGCCACCAGGTCCAGGACTCGCTGAAGATGCTGTTCATCCAACGGCCCGGGATCCACGACAACGGCGTCGTTCGAGCCCGGCTCGATCAGGACCCAGGTGTTCGTGCCCTCCAGCGTCATCACTCCCGGGTTGGGTGCGAGCACGCAGGTCGCACGCGAGGTGATGTCGCCGCCGACCCAGGGGGTTTCCCCAGGGGTGGACGTCATTCCCCCGCCAGCGGGACGTGCTCCCGGGGCAGGACACACCGGATGACCAGAGCACCGTCTGTCCGGGCCGCGACGGGGGTGATCGGCGCCATCGGGGCATCGGTGGCCAGGAACTCGGCAGCGGAGGGCGCCACCGCCAGCTGCTCGACGCACACCACGGTCGGCGGCAACATCAGGGCCGAACCCGAGGCATAGTCCCGGAGGAGACGAGCCGGATCGACCCAGTCGGCATGGTCAGCCTCGCTGGTCCGGTCGTCGGCAATCTGCCCGACCGGCAGCATTGCGGCGAAGAACCTTGTGTCATAACGCTTCGGCTCAAACTCTGGCGTTATCCAGCGGGCCCGCGCCCGCAGCAGGTCCGAGCGCAGCACCAGTCCACGGCGGATCAACATCTGCGCCAGCGAGATCTCATGGGACAACAACGCGGCACGTTCGGCCTGCCACCCCGGACCGCTCACATCCCCGACCACGGAGCCGGCATCGGTCCCTGCCAGCAACACCCCGCACTCCTCGAACACCTCGCGCACGGCTGCGACAACAAGCTCCTGCGCGACGGCCTCATCAGCAACGAGGGTTAGCGCCCACTCCGCCGGCGAGGGCCCGGCCCAGGGCAGGTGCGGGTCAGCATCGCGCGGGTCCACGCCGCCGCCGGGGAAGACCATCATCCGCGGGGCGAACGCCATCGTGGCCACGCGCCGCAGCATGAAGACGTCAACACCGCCACGGGAAGCAGAGCTGGACGACGCAGCCGAACCGTCCAATCCAGCACCGCCACCCCCGCCGACTTCAACAGCACGGCGATCCCGCAGGATCATCACTGTCGCAGCGGACCGGGGAGCGACCACTTCGGAACGCCGACCCTCGAGCCAGTCCTCAGCCCGGCCGGCCAGCGGCCCAACTGCGAAGTCGCGAACCTGACTGGTAATGCTCAGTCCTGGACGGAGACAGTGATCTCGACCTCGACCGGAGAGTCGAGTGGAAGCACTGAAACGCCCACCGCGGAACGCGCGTGGACACCTGCCTCCCCGAACGCCTTTCCGAGCAGCTCGGAGGCGCCGTTGATCACGCCGGGCTGTCCGGTGAACGTGGGGTCGCTGGCCACGAAGCCGACGACCTTGATCACCCGCGTCACCTTGTCCAGATCGCCGATGACCGACTTGACGGCGGCGATCGCGTTCAGGGCGCAGATCTCCGCCAGCTTCTTGGCGTCAGCCGCAGGGACGAGTCCGTGACCATCGCCGACCTTGCCCGTCTGAACCAGGACGCCCGATACCATCGGCAGCTGCCCAGACGTGAAGACCAGGTTGCCGTCACGCAGAGCGGGCACATAAGCCGCCACCGGCTTGGCCACATCAGGGACGGTGAGACCGAGCTCGGCCAGGCGATCCTCAACAGCGGACATGCTCTAGGCCTTCTCTCGCTTGAGGTAAGCCACGAGACCATTGCCGTCGGGGCCCGCCAGAACCTGGACGAGCTCCCAACCGTCCTCGCCCCACTGGTCGAGGATCTGCTTGGTGGCGTGCACGATCAGCGGAACCGTTGCGTACTCCCAGTTGGTCATGATGGAAGCCTAGACCGGGCTGAGAGGATGCCCCAATGGCCATCGATGCCGATCCACGCACGATCCTGACCCGCGCCGCTCCCCCTGCCTCACGCACGACAGCCTACGGACCGGACCCCGCCCAGGTGTACGACGTCCGGTTGCCGACCCGCGCACCTCGCGGCACGACGGTCGCCATCATCCACGGCGGTTTCTGGCAGGCCGAGTTCGACCGCGAGCATGCCGCCAGCCAGGCACAAGCCTTTGCGGACAATGGTTTTCACGTCGCCGTTCTGGAGTACCGCAGGGTCGGCATGGCAGGTGGCGGATGGCCCGGGACCTTCCTGGACGTCGCAGCGGCGGTCGCGGCCGTGCGCGTGGACCCCGAGCTGCCCGATCGCGTTGTGCTGGTGGGACATTCGGCCGGTGGGCACTTGGCCGCACTGCTGGCAAGCCAGCCAGATGCCCCAGGTCTGGGTGGCGCCGTATGTCTTGCAGGATGCGTCGACCTCGAGATGACCGCCCGGATGGGTCTGGGCGATAGGGCCGCTCAGGCCTTGATGGGCGGCGAACCGGCGAATCTGCCCGCCGCCTACGCCGCGGCCGACCCGGCCGCTCTCACACCGGCAGTTCCGATGGTTCTGCTGCACGGAGCCGACGACCAGGTTGTCCCGCCGGAAGTGTCACGCTCGTATGTCGATCGCGTTCGAGCGTCGGCGCGAACGCATGCCGAGGTGCGACGCACCGTCATACCCGCCTGTGAGCACTTCGCGTTGATCGACCCCGAGCACCCGGCCTTTGCCATGGTTCTGGACTCGGTGCGATCCCTCGCCCCTTAGGCTCTTCCGCATGGCACGAGGCACGGCTGAGGGCGCAACGTCAGCTCGCGACACCGACTGGGACGGCGTGCGGCTGCACATCGTCACGGGCAAGGGTGGAACCGGCAAGACGACCGTCGCGGCCGCCCTCGCCCTCGCCCTTGCGGGTCGCGGCCAACGAGTGCTGCTGGCCGAGGTCGAGGGACGACAGGGCATCAGCCAGACCTTCGACGTGCCGCCGCTGGCTTCGGTGGAAGCCCACATCGCCCACGCTCCGCAAGGAGGCGAGGTCTTCGGGTTGTCGGTGGACGCCAAAGCGGCCCTGCTGGAGTACCTTCAGCTGTTCTACAAGCTGGGTCGCGCCGGCGGGCTGTTGGAGCGGTTCGGCGCCATCGACTTCGCCACCACGATCGCGCCCGGGGTGCGCGACGTCCTGCTCATCGGCAAGGTCTATGAGGCCGTTCGGCGCCGCAAGGACCACAAGGCCAAGGGTCCCGGGGCCGCGCGGGTCTACGACGCCGTCGTCCTGGATGCCCCGCCCACCGGCCGAGTGGTGCGCTTCCTCAACGTCAACCACGAGGTCGCCGACCTGGCCAGGGTCGGACCGATCCGCTCCCAGGCCGACTCGATCACGGCGATGCTGACGTCTCCCCAGACGGTGGTCCACGTCGTGACCCTGCTCGAGGAGATGCCGGTCCAGGAGACGGTCGACGTGATCGGAGAACTCCGAGCCGCCGGTATGCCGATCGGTGGCGTCGTCATCAACCAGGTGCGCGAGACGATCCTGACCCGCAAAGCCCTGACGGCTGCCGCCAGGTCCGCGATCTCACGCGATGACGTCGCGGCAGACCTGAACCGGGTCAAGGTCCGGGCCACCGACGCAGTGGTCGACGGGCTGTTGGTCGAGGCCAGGGACCATGCCGAGCGCGTTACCCTCGAACGCGACGAGGCCAAGGTCATCGCGGATCTTCGACGGCCGACCTATCGACTGCCGTCCCTCCCCGAGGGCGTCGACGTCAACGGCATCCGCGAGCTGGCAGAGGCACTCGTGGCCGAGGGGATGGCGTGATGGAGCCCGTCCTGGACATCGACGCCCTGATCGACGACCCGCAGACCCGGATCATCGTCTGCTGTGGATCGGGAGGCGTGGGCAAGACCACGACCGCCGCCGCGCTGGGGCTGCGCGCAGCCGAGTCCGGCCGCCGCGTCGTCGTGCTGACCATCGACCCCGCCCGGCGACTGGCGCAGTCGCTGGGGCTGACCCTGCTGGACAACACGCCCAGCCCGGTCCAGGGCATCGACCTCGAGAAGGGCGGCTCGCTCGACGCCATGATGCTGGACATGAAGCGCACCTTCGACGAGGTCGTGGAGGCGCACGCCACCCCGGAGAAGGCCGCGCAGATTCTGGCCAACCCGTTCTACCAAGCCGTCTCGAGCTCCTTCGCCGGGACCCAGGAGTACATGGCCATGGAGAAGCTCGGGCAGCTCAGGGTCGAGGCTGATCGCGACCCTGACAACCCGCGCTGGGACCTCATCGTGGTCGACACCCCGCCGTCCCGGTCGGCCCTGGACTTCCTGGACGCCCCCAAACGCCTCGGATCCTTCCTGGACGGCCGTTTCATCCGCCTGCTGGCCAGGCCCGCGAAGGCGGGTGGCCGCGCATACCTCAAGGTCTTCAGTGCCGGCGTGAACATCGTCACCACGACGCTGACCAAGGTGCTCGGCGGACAGGTACTCACGGACGTCCAGACGTTCGTCGCCGCACTGGACACGATGTTCGGCGGGTTCCGCGAGCGCGCCGACCACACCTACGCCCTGCTCAAGGACGGCGGAACCGCATTTCTGGTGGTGGCGGCCCCCGAACGCGACGCGTTGCGCGAGGCCTCGTACTTCGTGGATCGCCTCGACGAGGAGGAGATGCCGCTGGCCGGGCTCGTGGTCAACCGCGTCTACCGCCTCTCGGCACCTGGTCTGTCCGCCGCACGCGCGCTCGCGGCTGCCGAAGAGCTCGGCGACGAGGGCAATGGCAATGGGGACGGGAACGGCAACGGCAGCTCGCACCATCTCCCTGAGGGCACGGCCATCACCCAGGGACTGTTGCGACTCCATGCCGTCCAGGCCGAGATCGCGGCCCGGCACCAGGCCTTGACGAAGAGCTTCATAGCCGGGCACCCCGACATACCAACGGTAGTCGTGCCCGCGGCATCCGCGGACATCCATGACCTGGTGGGTCTACGCGCGGTGGGCGAGGCGCTGGCCGGTCATTGAGAAGACGTCACTGAGACAGACGTCACTGCGGCAGACATCAGGAAGCCCGGCGAAAAATCGGCCAGGCCAAAGCTGCTCTACGACGCAGGCTCAGGAGGCGGGACATTCCCGACGCGATCGGTCAGCCTCGAACACTGCACGCCAGGACGCGACATCCGGCCGGCGCTTGAGCAGGGCGCGACGCTCACGCTCCGTCATACCGCCCCAGATCCCGAACTCGGTCTGGTTGTCCAGGGAGTCAGCCAGGCACTCAGCGATCACCGGGCATCCCATGCACACCTGCTTGGCGATCTGCTGTGCGGCACCACGGACGAAGAGGGCGTCGGGCTCAGCCGTGCGACAGGATCCGTACTGAGCCCAGTCCTGGACCCACGTGGAACGGCCGGTCGCTGCACTCTCACGCGTCATGGTGACGGTCATTTTTGGACTCCCCTGATATCCGTGTCGGGCCCTCTGCCCGACAAAACCACTCCCTGCTTCTTTGAACGATAAGGAGAGACCTTTACGGGGGGTATGACCTTTTCGGGTAGTTGGTTCGCTCGGAATGACTAGTCATGTGGCTTTTGTGGGGGCGGGCGGCGCAGGAGGTCGGGTTACCCTTGGCTCCATGCCCGGACGCGTCATGAACTTCGCCAACATCGTGAGCCTGCTCGTGGCCTTCCTGGCGACCTCGGTCGTTGTCGGACTGCTGGGGGCTGGCTTGGTGATGCCGGCAGTGGGTGCCGCCGGGGCCGCCGCCCGCCAGGGGGTCCACGCCTTCGACTCCCTGCCCGGAGACTTCACCCAGTCCCCGCTGTCCCAGCAGTCCCGGATCCTGGCCGACGACGGCACGCTGATCTCGACTCCGTACGAGGAGAACCGGGTCATAGTGCCCCTCGCCCGGATCGCCCCCGTGATGCGGCAGGCCCAGATCGCGATCGAGGACAGCCGGTTCTATGAGCACGGCGGCATCGACCCCATGGGTGTGGGCCGCGCATTCATCTCCAACCTCGGCGGCGGGAGCACCCAGGGGGCATCCACCCTCACCCAGCAGTACGTCAAGATCACGTTGCAGGAGAACGCCCTCAGCAACAACGACAAGCTCGGCGCCCGGGCCGCCACGGCCAGGAGCTACACGCGCAAGCTGCAAGAGCTCAAGTACGCCGTCACCCTGGAGAAGAACCTCACCAAGAACCAGATCCTGGAGGGCTATCTCAACCTCGTCTACTACGGAGGCCAGGCCTACGGTGTCGAGGCGGCAGCCCGGCACTTCTT
>DATCQG010000352.1:0-9215 GCA_036569625.1 Dermatophilaceae bacterium
GCGGCGGCAGCGGCGTCACCGTCCTCGGTGTAGACCAGCAGCCGGTCAGGCAGGACCTCGATGCGCTCACCGATCCCGGCGATGGCGTCGCCATGGAGGCCATGGTCGTCGGTGTCGAAACGCAGCTCGAGAACCTCCCGGGTGGAGTACTCGGTGATCAATGCACGAGGCGACCCCTCGGCGACGATCTTGCCATGGTCCATCACCACGAGCCGGTCGCACAGCTGCTCGGCCTCATCCATGTAGTGCGTCGTCAGAACCAGCGTCACGCCGGAACGTTTGAGCCGGAACAACCTGTCCCACAACACATGCCGCGCCTGGGGGTCGAGTCCGGTGGTGGGCTCGTCCAGGAGCAGGATCTCGGGACGGCTGATCAGAGAGCGGGCAATCGTCAGCCGTCGCTTCATACCACCCGAGAGCGGCTCCACCTTGGATGTTGCCCGGTCGGTGAGCTGGGCGAAATCGAGCAGCTCCGTTGCGCGAGAACGGACCTCGCTGCGGGAGAGCCCAAAATAGCGGCCATAGATCCAGAGGTTCTCCTGGACCGTCAGCTCTTCGTCGAGGGTGTCCTTCTGGGGGACGACGCCCAGTCGGGCCCGGATCTGCGGGCCGTGGGTGGCCGGGTCCTGCCCGAAGACTCGCAGCACGCCGCCGCTCGCCGGCGAAACGCAGCCGACCATCTTCATCGTCGAGGACTTGCCCGCGCCGTTGGGGCCGAGGAAGCCGAACGACTCACCCCGCTGCACGGCGAAGTCGATGCCGTCCACGGCCGTGAAGTCGCCGAAGGTCTTGGTCAGGCCCATGGCTTGCAACATGAGGTCGGGGTCCGGATCAGTCACGTGCTGCACGCTATCGCCTCATCCGGACGAGAGCTCAACCCCTCTTGGTGTGGTCCCTCAGCTCCTTGCCGAGCCTGCGCTCCACCGGGACGTCCATGTCGATGCACAGGGCCAGCCAGGCCTCGCGCGGCTTGATCCCTGACTCGATCGCCTCCAGCGCAGTTCGGTTGCCGAGAGCTCCCAGAACATGGTCACGTGCCAGCGAGCGCGCATAGGCAGCACCGAACTCGTCGTCCATCAGCCGCCAGAAATCGCTCATCCGCATTCGGGGAGTCTTTCACGGGCCCACCCGACCGAACCCGCCATACCGGACGTCTGCGGACACATGCCGGCAGACGCACCCCACCACCCGCGCCTCAGATCCAGCTGACGTGCGATCGCAGGTAGAGGTACCCGAGGAAAGCGAAGGTGTCGAGCAGGAAGTGGGCCACGACCAGCGGCAGGACGCGGTGCGTGCGCTGGAACCACCAGGCGAAGATCAGCCCCATCACGAGGTTGCCGGCGAACCCGCCCAGCCCCTGGTAGAGGTGGTAGCTCCCCCGCAGCAGCGCGCTCGCCCCGAGAGCCTGACCGTTCGACCATCCCATCTGACGCAGCCGGGTCAGAAGATAACCGACGACGACGATCTCTTCCAGGGCGCCGTTCTGGGCGGCCTGGAGCAGGAGGAGTGGCACGCGGTACCAGGTGTCGGGGACGTCGACCACGGCCAGGTTGGCGCTCACGCCGAGATGGTGCGCGGCCCAGACCAGGACCAGGCCGGGTATGCCGATCAGCGCGGCGAGGCCCGCACCCAGAAGCAGCTCCCTGCGCGCGGGTCGACGGTCCATCCCGATCCCGAAGCCGGCGGTCCGGGAGTCGCGAGAGAGCAGCACCAGCACCAACACGACCGGCATCAGCCCAGCGACGATGCCGGTTACGTCGTAGGCGATGTCGAGCCACATCCGAGAGGTCTGAGCGCCCGAGGCGACCGTTGCAGTGGTCGCCGAGATGCCGCCCTTGACGGTCAGCTCGGCTCGCAGGTAGCTCAGAAGGGCATAGACGCCGGAAAGCCCGAGCGAGACGCCAAGCACCGCGAGAACCTCTGTACCGCGGTGCTGCGCTTGTGGGTTCGCCGTCCCGGGTGACGACGTCATCGGGCCGGGTGCGCCTGTCGACTCCACTCAGAGGTCATCCAGGGTGAACCCGCCGGGTGGCGGAGGACCTGCAGCCGGCTCCGCCGGAGGACCCCCCGGCGGCGTACCGGACGGCATACCGGACGGAGGACCTGTAGACGGCGCTGCCGGAGGGCCCCCGGACGGCATACCAGCTGGGGCACTTGAAGGACCCGGCGGCTGCGGCGAGGCATCCGAAGACGCCGGCCCGGCCTTTCCGAGCGGACCGTGCGCCGCGACGTGTGCGTCCACAGCCCCGAGTGCCGCCGCGACGGCCTCGTGCGAGCCACCGCTGCGCTGTTCGGCGTAGAACGCGGCCCCGAGGTCGCGTAGCAAACCGTCAGCCGCCCTGGTGGTCTGCACCTCATCGAGCTTGGCCTGCCCTTGCGCGAGTCCTTGCTGCGCCTTGGCCGTGGCCTGCTGCGCGGCTTCGCGCGCCTTGTCCATGAATCCCATTGCTACTCCACACTGCCCGAGAGCAAACCGCCCAGGGGGCCTCGTTTGTCGTTGCCCGCACCCATGTTCTTGGCGAGAGCCTTGGCCAGTCCTTCGATGGTCATGGACTGGAGGATGACCTGGCCGTCGCCCTCCAGTGTGGCCAGCGAGAGTCCCTCGCCGCCGAACATCGCAGTCATCATCGTCTGGGTGTTGAGAGCCCCGACGCGCTCCACGCCGTAGCGCACGTTGTCCTGGAAGGCCACGACACAACCGGTGTCGACCTGGATCTTGCCGCCGTACTTGGCAGGGTTGAGCTCGATGAAGTTGCCGGCCCCGGCGATCAGCACCGTGCCCTGCCCGCTGAACCGCTCGAGGACGAAGCCTTCGCCGCCCTTCATCCCTGTGCGCAGGCCGGAGAACGCAATGTCGAAGTCAACGGTGGACTCGGCTGCGACGAACGCGTCCTTCTCGGCATACCAGCCCGTCGTCCCGTCCAGCTCCAGGGCGCGCATCTCCCCGGGCAGGACGCCCGCGAAGGTGACCAGACCGCTCCCGCCGTTGGCCCTGTAGTACTGGAAGGCCAGACTCTCGCCGGCCAGAACGCGCTTGCCGACGTCCAGGGCCTTCTGGAAGAGTCCGCCCGCACCCGCCGGCGCGAACTGCTGGTTGCCCTGGGGCTTGGTCAGCCGCGTCTCCACCGACACGTTGACCGTCTTCCACAGGAACTTGCCTGCCTCGCAGTAGACGGTCTGTCCCTCCGCGAGCTGGCACACCGCCATCTGCATCGCATTGCCCACGAGCTTGTGTGCGAGAGCCACCAGAATCCTCCCCGAGAGTGCGGACCAGTGCTCGGCACATTACGCGGAAAATGATGCGGGCACACCCGGTTCTGGGACCTCGCAGGACCAGCAGAGGTATGTCGCGCCACTCACCCGCCACTCACCCGCCACTCACCCGCCGCTTCCCCCGCGGACCCGCGGGCATCCGGCAGGTGGCGTTGTCCGCCTCGGGTGGCAGGCTTGACAGACGATGGGACCTGCCGACGCCCTCGACCGATTCTCACCCGCGACCCGGGACTGGTTCAGCGGGAGCTTTGCCGAGCCCACGGCCGCCCAGATCGGCGCGTGGGACGCCATCAGCTCGGGCCAACACACGCTCGTCGTGGCCCCCACCGGCTCCGGCAAGACGCTCTCGGCGTTCCTCTGGGCGCTGGACCGACTGACCACGACACCCCTACCGGCCGAGCCGCTGCGCCGGTGCCGCGTGCTGTACATCTCGCCGATGAAGGCACTAGCCGTGGATGTCGAACGCAACCTGCGCTCTCCCCTCGTCGGCATCGGTCACGCCGCCGCCCGGCTCGGCCTGGCCAAGCCCGATGTGAGCGTCGCAGTCCGCTCCGGTGACACATCGGCTGCTGACCGCAGACTCTTCGCCCGCCGCCCCGCGGACATCCTCATCACCACCCCCGAGTCCCTCTTCCTGATCCTGACCTCAAAGGCCCGCGAGGCTTTGGTCGGCGTCGAGACCGTCATCCTCGACGAGGTCCACGCCGTCGCCGGCACCAAGCGTGGCGCCCACCTGATGTTGAGTCTCGAACGGCTGGATGCCTTGCTGGACAAGCCTGCTCAGCGCGTTGGTCTGTCAGCAACTGTGCGGCCGGTCGAAGAGGTCTCACGCTTCCTGGCGGGGGGCCGACCGGTCACCATCGTCCAGCCGCCGTCGACCAAGCAGTGGGACCTCCAGGTGGTCGTCCCCATCCCCGACATGTCCTCGCTGGGCGAGGTGATCGACGACCCGAGCTCTGCGGGTGCAGGTGAGCAGCGGCGAGCCTCGATCTGGCCACACGTCGAGGAACGGATCGTCGACCTGATCGCTCAACATCGCTCGACCTTGGTGTTCGCCAACTCCCGCCGTCTGGCCGAGCGCCTCACCGCCCGGCTCAACGAGATCTGGGAGGAACGCCTCGAACTCGAATCCGTTGCCACTGAAGGTGATCCGGACGTGACAGCCGCCCTGGGGGCGGGCCCTCGCAATACCCCCGCTCAGCTGATGGCACAGGCGGGCACGTCCAGAGGCGCTCCTGCCGTGCTCGCCCGCGCGCACCACGGCTCGGTCAGCAAGGAGCAGCGGGCCCTGATCGAGGACGACCTCAAGGCCGGTCGGCTGCCGGCGGTGGTCGCCACCAGCTCCCTCGAGCTCGGCATCGACATGTGTGCGATCGACCTGGTCATCCAGGTGGAGTCGCCGCCGAGCGTGGCCAGCGGACTGCAACGAGTGGGGCGCGCTGGTCACCAGGTGGGCGCTGTGTCTCGCGGAGTGGTCTTCCCCAAGTTCCGCGGCGACCTCGTCCAGACCGCTGTGGTGGTCGACCGCATGCGCTCCGGTTCCATCGAGTCGCTGCACGTGCCTACCAACCCGGTCGACGTCCTGGCCCAGCAGATCGTGGCCATGTGCGCGATGGATGACTGGTCGGTCGATGACCTGGAAGCGTTGGTACGCAAGGCAACTCCCTTCGCTTCACTCCCCCGCTCTATCCTCGACTCAGTGCTCGACATGCTGTCCGGGCGGTATCCCAGCGATGAGTTCGCCGAGCTTCGACCGCGCATCGTCTGGGACCGCGTCACGGGCACGCTCACCGGTCGCCCGGGTGCGCAGCGGCTCGCTGTCACCAGCGGTGGCACGATCCCCGACCGTGGGCTGTACGCCGTGTTCCTCGCGTCCGGAGAGGGCACAGGACGGCGCGTCGGCGAGCTCGACGAAGAGATGGTCTACGAGTCGCGGATCGGCGACGTGTTCACCTTGGGCACATCGTCTTGGCGCATCGAGGACATCACCCACGACCAGGTGCTGGTCACCCCGGCCCCCGGCCAGCCCGGCAAGCTGCCGTTCTGGAAGGGTGACTCGCTCGGCCGGCCAGCCGAGTTGGGCCGCGCCGTGGGCGAGTTCGTCCGCGAGCTCGGCCGACTCGGTCCGGAGCGGGCGCGAGCCCGCGTGACTGCCACCGGCCTTGATGCCTGGGCCGCCGACAACCTGCTCACCTATCTCGACGAGCAGCGCGAGGCCACCCGGCACGTCCCGGACGACCGCACAGTCGTGGTCGAGAGGTTCCGCGACGAGCTCGGCGACTGGCGCGTCGCAGTGCATTCCCCGTTCGGCGCAAAGGTGCACGCGCCATGGGCTTTGTGCGTCGCGGCCAGGATGCGTGAGCGCTTCGGCGTGGACGTGCAGGCCATGCACGGCGATGACGGAATCGTGTTCCGGCTGCCTGACATCGAGTTCGACGCCGATGGTGGGTCATCAGGGCTTGGGCTCGAGCTCATGTCCCTGATCGCGCTCGACCCGGACGAGGTGCACGATCTCGTCACCACCGAGATCGTCGGATCTGCCTTGTTCGCATCGCGTTTCCGCGAGTGTGCGGCACGTGCGTTGCTGCTGCCGCGGCGCCGTCCCGATCGCCGGCAGGCTCTGTGGCAGCAGCGACAGCGCTCCGCCCAGCTGCTCACGGTCGCAAGCCAGTACGCGTCCTTCCCGATCATCCTGGAGACGGTCCGCGAGTGCGTGCAGGACGTGTTCGACGTGCCGGGCCTGAGCACCTTGATGCGCGAGATCGGGTCCCGGAAGGTGCGCCTCGTGGAGGTCGAGACGCCGATGCCGTCCCCGTTCGCCCGCAGCCTGATGTTCGGCTATATCGCGCAGTTCCTCTATGAGGGCGACTCGCCCCTGGCCGAGCGCCGTGCCGCCGCCCTGTCGCTGGACCCCACCCTGCTGGCCGAGCTGCTGGGACGCGGTGAGGGCGCTGCGCTACGCGACCTGCTCGACCCCGCGGCGTTGGCTCAGACCGAGTCCGAGCTTCAACGGTTGGCCCAGGGACGACGTTGCCGAAATGCCGAGGATGTGGCAGATCTGTTGCGGGTGCTGGGCGCCCAACCACACGTGGCGATCCTCGAACGCTGCGTCGCGGGATCGACGGCCAACGACGTGTCAGCCTGGCTCGTCGATCTCGAGAGCGACCGACGACTCATCCGCGTGCGCGTCGGCGGCAAGGAACGCTGGGCCGCCATCGAGGACGCAGGCCGTTTGCGGGACGCCCTGGGTGTGGCCTTGCCGACCGGGGTGCCCGAGGTCTTCCTCGAGCCCGTGCCGGACCCGCTGGGTGATCTCGTGGCCCGTTACGCCCGCACCCATGGCCCGTTCACCGGCCGGGATGTTGCCGACTGGTTCGGTCTTGGCATGGCCGTCGTGGCCGATGTTCTGCGCCGACTCGTAGCCTCTGGCCGGGTGGTGGAGGGCGAGCTGCGCCCGATCGAGTCCGGGGGTGGAGTCCACGCCAACGACTTCTGCGACGCAGAGGTGCTTCGTACGCTTCGTCGGCGCTCCCTGGCCGCCCTTCGCGCCGAGGTCGAGCCGGTGTCGGCAGTCGACCTGGCCCGCTTCCTTCCATCCTGGCAAGGCGTGGGCACAGGCCTTCGCGGCCGGGAGGGCGTTCTCCGTGCCGTCGAGCAGCTGTCCGGAGCCGTTGTCCCGGCCAGCGCGCTCGAAACGCTCGTGCTGCCCAGCCGCGTGACGGCATACAGCCCGGCACTGCTCGATGAGCTCACGGCCAGCGGCGAGGTGATCTGGCGCGGACACTCTTCGCTTCCCGGCGACGACGGATGGGTCTCGCTGCACCTGGCCGAAACCGCCCCACTGACCCTCGCAGCGCCATCAGAGGAGCTCGATCTCACCGACCTTCACCGCGCCGTCCTGGATGCGCTCGCCGGAGGTGGTGCCTTCTTCTTCCGCACCCTCTCCGACACCGTGGCCGGCACCGACGACCAGGAGCTGACGGCCGTTCTGTGGGACCTGCTCTGGGCGGGCCGGGTCAGCAACGACACTCTTGCTCCGTTGCGGGCGCTGCTCGCTGGCGGACGCACGGCGCACAAACCCCGGCGCTCAGGCCCGCGCTCGACGCGCTATGGCGGCCGTCCCACCAGTCTTGGTGCCCTCTCCGGTCGGCGACTCACCACCGGTCGAGTTGCGATGCCCACGCACTCCGGTCCCCCCATGGCCGCTGGGCGATGGTCGCTCCTGCCCGAGATCGAGGCGGATGCCACGGTCCGTTCCTACACCGCGGCCGAGGTGCTGCTCGATCGCTATGGCATCGTGACCCGCGGTTCCGTTGTCGCAGAAGGGATTTCGGGTGGATTCGCCGGTGTCTACCGCGTGCTGGCTGCCGCGGAGGAGTCCGGACAGGTGCGCCGCGGCTACTTCGTCGAAGGCCTTGGCGCAGCGCAGTTCGCCACGGCGGGAGCCGTGGACCGACTGCGCGCGCAGAGCCGGCCGCTGCCCGATGGACCTGCTCCGTATCGTGCGGGGCGTCGTGAAAGCGCGACGTCCGTCGTTCTCGCCGCATCGGACCCGGCCAACCCCTATGGCGCAGCCCTGGCCTGGCCCACCCGAGCGCCTTATCCCGACGACGAGTCCGAAGGGATCATGCCAAGGCCAACGTCGGGGCACAAACCTGGTCGCAAGGCTGGTGCCCTGGTCGTGCTCGTGGATGGCGCACTCACTCTGTATGTGGAGCGCGGCGGCAAGACGCTGCTTTCCTGGACCGACGACCCGACGTTGCTGCAGTCCGCCGCCGATGCCCTGGCCCTCGCCGTACGCGAAGGAGCATTGGGCAAGCTGACCGTCGAGAAGGCCGACGGGGACCCGGTCCTTGGATCTGACCATCCCCTTGCGGCCGCGCTGGCCGGGGCTGGCTTCCATGCGACGCCGCGGGGGTTGCGTCTGCGGCGTTGACCTGGCTCCACCGTGCTCGACAGAATCCCTAGGTTTGGCCCACTTTCGCGGACACAATCCCTAGGTTTGCGGAAAGAATAAGGGGTCAGGCGGCGGAGGCTCGGAGCACGGTGCTGGGGCGCTGGCCCATCGGCAACGTCACGAGCGCGCTGACTGCCTCCGACTCGGCCACACGGTCCGACACGTTGCTGAGCATGGTGGACATCGGCAGGTTCAAAGCCGCACAGATCGAGGCAAGCAGCTCGGAAGAGGCTTCCTTCTCGCCGCGCTCGACCTCGCTGAGATATCCCAACGAGACTGCGGCCGAGACCGACACCTCGCGAAGGGTGCGCCCCTGTGACTGACGGTGGTCACGGAGAACGTCACCGACCTCTCGACGAAGCAAGATCATGACGGCCTCCTCACCACTTCTGCACGGACGATACGTTCAAGGCAAACGGTACCCTGCGGGCCCGACAGTCCGCATGCCGGTTTGCCGATTCGATCCACACAGTCCAGTCAACCACGCACACCGGGGGGTTCTTCCCTGGCCTGGGCGCTGAGCTCCTCGGCGAGCAGAGCCAGGACGGCGAGCACGCTCTGCGCCCGAATGCCCGCTCGTTCTCCGAACAGCTCCAGCGCCTTGACCCTCGAGGTCCCGGGCCCGACAACTGCGACATAGACCGTGCCCACAGGCTTGTCGTCAACCGGGTCCGGCCCTGCCACACCGGTGGTGGACAACCCATAGGTGGCGCCCATCAGCGACCGCACGCCGCTGGCCATCTGCTCCGCCACCTCGGCGTCCACGCTTCCCGCCCGCGCCAACAGCATCTCGTCGACGCCGAGCACACGGGCCTTGACGTCGGTCGCATACGCAACAACTCCCCCACGCACGACGGACGAAGCACCCGCGATATCGGTGAACGCCGCGGCGACCAGGCCGCCGGTCAGCGACTCGGCAACCGCCACCGTCTGGCCTGAGGCGGTCAGACGGGCCACAAGGTCCGCGGCCGGGGCAGATGCCATG
>DATCQG010000353.1:0-13560 GCA_036569625.1 Dermatophilaceae bacterium
CGCTATCCATCAGCGGACGAGGTCTCGCTGGCCTCGCTCGAGACTGTGGCCTCCGGTGACCGCAGCGCGGGGGCTTCGGTGCTCCACGATGTGACCTTCTCGATCAAGCCGGGGGAGCTGGTCGCCCTGGTCGGCCCGAGCGGCGCGGGCAAGACCACCATCACCAGCCTTGTGGCCAGACTGTATGACCCCAGCGTCGGCCGGGTCCGCCTCGACGGGATCGATCTGCGCGAAGCAGCTCTGGCCTCCGTGCACGACGTCGTCGGCGTGGTGACCCAGGAGGCCCACCTGTTCCACGACACCATCCGGGCCAACCTGGCTTACGCCAAGGAGGGGGCGACCGAGGACGAGATGGTCTCGGTCCTGAAGTCGGCTCAGGTGTGGGACCTGGTCTCGGGTCTTCCTGAGGGCCTGGACACCGTTGTGGGCGATCGCGGGCACCGCCTCTCAGGGGGGGAGAAGCAACGGCTGGCCATCGCCAGGCTGCTCCTCAAAGGTCCCGGTCTCGTGGTCCTTGATGAGGCCACGGCGCACCTGGACAGCGAGTCCGAGCTGGCCGTCCAGCGCGCGCTCGACACGGCGCTCTCAGGTCGGACCGCTCTGGTGATCGCTCACCGGCTGTCAACGGTGCGGGGAGCGGACCAGATTCTTGTCGTGGCCGAGGGCCGGATCGTGGAGCGGGGCAAGCACCACGAGCTGTTGGCGCAGGGTGGCCTCTATGCGGACCTGTACAACACCCAGTTCTCCACCCAGACGACCAAGAAGTCGGACGGCGTCAGCCTGGCCCCTTTGTGACGGTTACTCGTCCTCCTCGTCCCAGATCCGGGTCTTCTTGACGCTTTGGGGCGTCGGTGAGGCTCCGCCGTCACCCCCAGCCGGCCTGGTGGGTCCGGAGCCCTCGAGATACTCGCGCCGGGCGCCGACCAGGACGAGGACGAAGCCGACAGGGGCGGCGAACCACCATTGGAGCGCGTAGGCAAGGTGCGGCCCCTCGTCGGTGTCCGGTTGCTCCAGCGGCTGCGGGCGCACGATCCGTTCGCCGGGCGGCCCAACCTCGGCACGCAAGATCAGGTAGGCGCCGTACAGGGAGGCCCCCGTCTGCGCCCGGGCCTCGGCGAGGTTGATCGACGCAAGCCGGCCGTGCGGCATCTGCCGTCCCAGACTGGGTTCGCCCATCCGCAGCCAGCCCGTCACCGTGATGTCTCCGGCAGGCGTTGTCGGCACTGTGGACGGGTCGGCTGCACTACGGCCATTGGGAATCCAGCCCCGATCCACCAGGATCGACGTGCCGTCGGAGCGCTCGAGCGGAACGACCACCTCGTAGCCGAAGACTCCGTTGTTCGGACGGTTTCGCACGAGCATGAGACTCTGGGCGGCATACCGACCGGTGACGCGGACCATGGTCCATTCCTCGGCAAGGGGCAGGTTGACGTCGGGTCGCGGCATTGCGTTGGACAACGGAACCGGGCTGGCGTAGTAGTGGCTGTTGATCCGTTGGGCCCTCGCCGCCTTGTCCTCGTGCCGGCCCCACTGCCACTGACCGAGGTAGAAGCAGGCGACGGCGAACAGCGCGGCGACCGCCAACGCGGTGATCCAACGACGGGACATCACCACCCTCAGCACGCGACGACGGTACCGCCTTGCAGCCGGACATATGAAGCGAACGACACCCTTGGGCTGAGGACGGTCAGCCCATCTCGTCCGAGCCCGGAGAGTCACTGAGCTGCGAAGCCGGGACGGTGTCCTTGAGGAAGTTCCGGACCGACAGGAAGTAGGACAGCGAGACGCGATGCTCCTCGCAGGCCAGCCAGGTCTTGAGCCGGTCGGGGGTGTGCAGCTTCGGGTTGTTCCACAACAAGCCGTACACCGCGTCGGCGCGACACCCCTTGGCGCTACAGTGCTTGCTGACCTTGGGCTGGGAGGGGCTCGGGATCATTCGGGTGGGTCCTCATCGGGGTGTTCGGGTGAGAGCTGCGGAGTCGCAGGGTCGTTGGTGGCGCCCGCCCCGAGGGTCGTGCTCAGGCGGGACCTCGTGGCATTGGCCATCACCACGGCGATGTAGGGGAGGATCACCGCGGCAACGACCAGGGTCCAGCCGATGAGCGTCCAGTGCAGACCGGCGAGTGCGACGACCGCGAGGATGAAACAGATGGTGCGGATCCCCATGGATATCAGATAGCGTCGGATCCGCTCGTCCTGGTCGTCCTTGAGGGACGTGGGTAAACCGGTAACGGAGAACACCTGCACGGGGGGTCGAGAGGCACGTTTTCTCACGCATCAACGATATGCCCCCCGGGGGCGCATGCGGCGTACCCGCGGGTAGTCGGCTAGCGTCCCATGTGCTCGCGCGACAAATGGAGCGCGTCCGCACAGAGGGCGCGCCACTGACGAACCGCGTGCCCGGACCGCGACCCCGCTGGAGGAACTTCATGGCTGACCCTCGCAATGTGTTGATCACCGGCGGCAACCGGGGCATCGGCCTCTCGATCGCGCGGGCGTTCCAGCAGGGCGGCGACAACGTCTTGATCACCCACCGATCGGGGGAGCCACCACAGGGACTGGACGGCGTGATCTGCGACGTGACCGACCCGGCGTCGGTGGATTCCGCCTTTGCGGCCGCGGAGGAGAAGCTCGGCGGCCCGATCGAGGTGCTGGTGGCCAACGCCGGCATCACCCGCGACGGACTGCTGATGCGGATGAGCGACGAGGACTTCGACTCGGTCATCGACACGAATCTCGCCGGAGCCTTCCGATGCGCGCGTCGTGCCAGCAAGGGGATGATCAAGCTCCGCAGGGGGCGGATCGTGTTCATCTCCAGCGTGGTTGGGCTCTACGGCTCGGCCGGACAGACGAACTACTCTGCCAGCAAGTCGGCGCTGATCGGGTTGGCGCGGTCGATCTCGAGGGAGCTGGGCGGGCGGGGTATCACTGCCAATGTCGTTGCACCGGGCTTCGTGGAGACCGACATGACCGCCGAGCTGCCCGAGGATCGCAAGAAGGTCTACCTCGCGGGCATCCCCGCGGGCCGCTTCGCATCCCCTGATGAGGTCGCTGCAGCCGTTAGATTCATCGCGTCGGAGGACGCGGCATACATCACTGGCGCCGTCATCCCGGTTGACGGCGGCCTCGGCATGGGTCACTGAACCCGAACACTGGAAGGACCTGCGCATGTTGTTGCAAGGCAAGAAGCTGTTGATCACGGGCGTCCTGATGGACTCCTCGATCGCCTTTCACGTGGCCAAGCTGGCACAGGAGGAGGGCGCCGAGGTGGTGCTTACGTCATTCGGGCGCGCCATGAAGATCACCCAGTCCATCGCCAAGCGGCTGCCGTCGACCCCGCCGGTGATCGAGCTGGACGTGACCAACCAGGAGCATCTCGACTCGCTGGCCGAGCGGCTCACCGAGCATGTCGATCACCTGGACGGTGTGCTGCACTCGATCGGCTTCGCCCCGCCGGGTGCCTTCAACTTCCTTGAGGGCACGTGGGAAGACGTCGCCACCGCGTTGCATGCCTCGGCCTATTCTCTCAAAGCCCTTGCGGTGGCGGCACTTCCGTTGATGCCGCCGGGTGGCAGCGTGGTCGGCCTGACGTTCGACGCGAAGTACGCCTGGCCGGTCTACGACTGGATGGGCGTGGCCAAGGCCGCTTTCGAGTCGACCAGCCGCTACTGCGCGCGTGATCTTGGTCCCAAGGGTGTGCGGGTGAACCTCGTCGCCGCCGGCCCCATCCGCACGACCGCGGCGAGGGCCGTTCCCGGGTTCGCGGTCTTCGAAGAGTCCTGGAACAAGCGCGCCCCTCTGGGATGGAGCGTCGATGACGCGGTCCCCGCAGCGAAGGCCTGCGTGGCGCTGCTCTCAGACTGGTTCCCGGCGACAACCGGCGAGATCATCCACGTCGACGGCGGCTTCCACGCGATGGGCTGATCGTCGCTGCACATCTCTGGCTGTCTTGAACAGCCCACGAGCTAGTGAGGAGGCAGTCGGGGAGCCGGTGTCGGTGTGCCGTCGGCTGCGTCGGCCT
This sequence comes from Dermatophilaceae bacterium, assembly GCA_036569625.1. GTDB lineage: Bacteria > Actinomycetota > Actinomycetes > Actinomycetales > Dermatophilaceae > UBA4719. Next base: position 4,022 of record DATCQG010000353.1, read on the forward strand.
CCTCGATCTCTTCGCGGGTGATCCCCAGGAGATACAGGACGGCATCCAGGTAGGGCACGTTGACCGAGGTATCGGCCTGATCGCGCACGATCGGCTTGGCGTTGAAGGCGATCCCGAGACCGGCGGCTGAGAGCATGTCCAGGTCGTTGGCGCCATCGCCGATGGCCACCGTGCGTGAGAGCGGCAGCTGCTCCTCCGCAGCGAAGCGGCGCAGGGCGGCGGCCTTGCCCTGGCGGTCCACGATCTCGCCGACGAGCCCGCCGGTGAGGAAGCCGTCCTTCACCTCGAGGCGGTTTGCGTGGACGCGGTCGATGTCCAGATCTGCCGCGATGGGTCCGACGACCTCCATGAAGCCGCCGGACACGACGGCGACGGTGAAGCCGAGTCGCTTCAACGTGCGTACCAGCGTGCGGGCCCCTGGTGTGAGCCGTATCTCGTCGCCCACCTCGCCCAGGACGCTCACCGGAAGTCCGGCAAGAGTGGCCACCCGCGCACGCAGGCTCTCGGCGAAGTCGAGCTCGCCACGCATGGCGGCGGCGGTCACCTCGGCGACCTCGGCCTCCCTGCCGGCGTGCCTGGCCAACAGCTCGATCACCTCGTCCTGGATCAGGGTGGAGTCCACATCGATGACGACCAGCCGCCGGCCGCGACGAGCCAGTCCGGCGGGGGCGACGGCGATGTCCACCCCGCGGACTGCAGCCTCGAGCGAGAGCTCGCTGCGCAGAACCGCCACATCAGCCCCGGAGATGTCGAACTCGACCGTGGTGACCGGATATCGCGAGAGCCGGCGGATCCGGTCGATGTTGGCGCCGTGGGTCGCGATGCGCGTGGTGACGGCGGCAACAGCGCTGGCCAGCAGTGGCGCGCCAAGGACGACCACGGCGGCCCGCCCGCTGCGGCGCGGTGCGTTGTCGCCGCTGCCGGACGCGACGGTGACGTGCATGCCCAGCGATGTGGCAACTGTGGTGACCACATCGCGCAGACGTGTGTCCTGAGGTCCCGCTGCGAGCAGGAGGGCCAGGGTCAGATGCCCCCGGACGACCACCTGCTCGAGGTCGAGGACTTCGGCACCGACATCGGCGATGGCGTCGAACAGCGTGCTGGTGACGCCGGGGCGGTCGTCGCCAGAGACGGTCACCAGCAGGGTATGCGTTGCGAGATCGGGCACGCGGCAAGGCTATCGACGCGTGGATCGGGACTTCACCCGGTCTCGGGATGCGATCGGATCAACTGGCCTGCCGCGATCTCTAGGTCCGGTTGCGTTCATCACGCCAGTCGAGGAGGTCGCGCACCGGGCCGAGGTCGTACGCCGGCCCGCCGAGTCCGAGGGTGAACAGCCGCGTGCCAACGGCATACAGGCTCTCGGCGCTGCGGGCAGGGCTCCTTGCTGATACCCCTGCGGACCTTTCGATCTCGAGCGGGTCCCGCCCCACCTTGGCACACCACCCGTCGAGCACCCTGTGCTTGTGCGCAACGGTCTCGGCGTCACCGAAGCCGTGCCAGATATCGGCCTGTTCGGCCACGATCCGAAGGGTTTTGCGTTCGCCGCCGCCGCCGATCAGCACCGGGATCTCTCGCGTAGGGCTCGGGTTGAGCTTCGCCCAACGGCTTTTGATCAGGGGCAGGTCCCGATCGAGCGCATCGAGTCGTCCCCCGGCGGTCCCGAACTCGAAGCCGTACTGGTTGTAGTCCTTCTGGAACCAGCCCGACCCGATGCCCAGGATCAGGCGCCCTTCGCTGATGTGGTCGACCGTGCGCGCCATATCGGCAAGGAGCTGGGGGTTGCGATAGGAGTTGCACGTGACCAGAGCGCCGATCTCCACCCGCTCGGTCGCCTCGGCGAACGCCCCCAACATCGTCCAGCACTCGAAGTGCCGGCCATCGGGCTCGCCATAGAGGGGAAAGAAATGGTCCCAGTTGAAGATGATGTCGACGCCCAGCTCCTCGGCCTGCGCGCAGGCGCGCCGGATGTCGCTGTATTCCGCGTGCTGGGGCTGCAGCTGGACGGCGACCCTTGCCGGGCGTGGGTCGGAAGCACTCAAGGGCTGACCTGTTGTCCCTTTCCGACGACCGTGATGCCGGAGTCGGTAACGGTGAAGCCGCGATCGAGGTCGTCAGCACGGTTGACACCGATACTGACCCCTGGTGGCACGACGACAAACTTGTCGATGATGGCTCGATGGATCGTCGCGTTGCGACCGACCTCGACGAAGTCGAGCAGGACGCTGTCGGTGATGGTCGCGTAGCTGTGGATGTGGACACCTGGGGAGAGCACCGAGTTGGACACCTGCCCACCGCTGATCACGACGCCGGGGGAGACCGCGGAGTTGAGCGCCTCGCCGACCCGGTTCTTCGAACCGTGGACGAACTTCGCGGGCGGATAGTTGCCATGGTCGGTGTAGATCGGCCACTCGTAGTTGTAGAGGTTGAACACCGGATGGAACGAGATGAGGTCCATCTGCGCGTCGTAGTAGGAGTCGATCGTGCCGACGTCCCGCCAGTAGCCGTGGTCGCGCTCGGTGGAGCCGGGGATCGGGTTGTCCTTGACGTCGTAGACGTAGGCCTCACCCCGACGCACGAAGTCCGGGACGATGTCGCCGCCCATGTCTCGCCCGCTGCCCGAGCGCCCCGCATCCCGGGTGACGGCGTCGATCAGGACATCGGCATCGAACACGTAGATGCCCATCGAGGCCAGAATTTCGTCGGGGGAGTCGGGCAGCCCGGTCACATCCTTGGGCTTCTCCTTGAAGGCCTTGATCTTCCGGGCGTTGTCGGGATCGACCTCGATGACACCGAACTGGTCGGACAACGAGATCGGTTGACGGATCGCGGCAACCGTCACTCCTGCACCGTTCTCGATGTGTTGCTCGACCATGTGGCTGAAGTCCATGCGATAGACGTGGTCCGCGCCGGCCACCACCACGATGTCGGGCACCTCGTCGTGGACGAGGTTCAGGCTCTGGTAGATCGCGTCGGCACTGCCCAGGAACCAGCTCTTGTCGATGCGTTGCTGGGCGGGGACCGGGGTCACGTAGTTGCCGAGCATCGTCGACATCCGCCACGTCTTGCTGACGTGACGGTCCAGGCTGTGCGACTTGTACTGCGTGAGCACAACGATCTTCAGATAGCCCGAGTTCACGATATTGCTCAGAGCGAAGTCGATCAGCCGGTAGATGCCGCCGAACGGCACCGCCGGTTTGGCCCGGTCCGCCGTCAGGGGCATCAGCCGTTTGCCTTCACCGCCCGCCAGGACGATGGCCAGAACCTTCGGGCTGCCAGTCCGCTTCGCCATGGGCTGACCCTACGGCCCGGACGGGCTCGCAGGCGACCCCTCACCGCGCTAGCGTTCTCGACGTGAGAGTCGACATTCTGAGCAAGGAGTACCCGCCACGGATCTACGGCGGTGCGGGCGTACACGTCAGTGAGCTGGTGCGCGCGTTGCGAGCCCGGGGGGACATCGATGCCCGGGTTCGCTGCTTCGGTGAACTACATGATGAGGCCGGCACCACCGGGTATGCCGATCTGCCGGAGTTGTCGTCGGCGAACCAGGCCCTCCAGACACTCGGAGTCGACCTGACCATGTCCGGGGACTGTGTGGGAGCGGACCTGGTCCACTCGCACACCTGGTACGCCAACATGGCTGGACATCTGGCGTCATTGCTGGCGGGGGTGCCCCACGTGGTCTCGGCCCACAGCCTGGAGCCGATGCGTCCCTGGAAGGCCGAGCAGCTCGGCGGCGGCTACGCAGTCTCCTGTTGGGCCGAGCGAACGGCATACGAAGCGGCTGCGGCGGTTATCGCGGTGAGCGCGGGCATGCGGCTGGACGTCCTGAACAGCTATCCGGCAATCGACCCATCCTTGGTCCATGTCGTCCACAACGGCATCGACTCCCAGCTGTGGCAGCGGGACTCGAGCCCGGAAGCCCTCGAGATCGTGCGCGGACATGGTGTCGACCCAACCCGCCCATCAGTGGTCTTCGTCGGCCGGATCACGCGCCAGAAGGGGCTGCCTTATCTGTTGCGTGCGGCTGCCCAGCTGCCCCCAGAGGTGCAGCTCGTCCTGTGTGCCGGCGCCCCTGACACCCCTGAGATCAAGGCCGAGGTCGCGGCGCTGATCGCGGAGCTGCGACGGGGTCGTCACGGGGTGGTGTGGATCTCCGAGATGTTGCCGAGGGCCCAGGTGGTCGCTCTGCTCAGTGCTGCAACGGTTTTCGCCTGTCCTTCGGTCTACGAACCTCTCGGGATCGTCAATCTCGAAGCCATGGCCTGCGAGCTCGCCGTCGTGGCGACAGCGACGGGAGGCATCCCCGAGGTCGTCGTCCACGGCGAGACCGGATGGTTGGTGCCCATCGAGCAGGTGGCCGACGGCAGCGGGGCGCCGGTGGACCCCGACCGATTCGTCTCCGAGCTGGCTGCGGCTCTCACGGACGCTGTCTCGGACCCGGTTCGTGCCCGTGCACGGGGTCAGGCCGGTCGGGAGCGAGCGGTGGAGAGCTTCTCGTGGTCGTCCATCGGCGACCAGACCATGGCGGTCTATGAGTCGGTCCTGCACTAGGTCGAAGCGCCAAGGTCGACGGGCTAGAAGTCACGGTGGCGGGGGCGGAGTCCGGCCAGGCTGAGCGCGGCAACGGTGGCAGCGGCCGCCATGGATGTGTCGGCGATGGCGTCCAGGTCGCTCAGGAGCAGCCGTCGCTGGTGGGTCAGGTCGCTCGTCAGAACCTGCGACTCGGCGTGGATGCTGAGGCCGAGCTCGGTCATGGCGCCGATGCGGGAGGTAGTTGCCATGATGAGCTGGGCCCGACGCGGCAGGCCGCGTGGCAGGCCCCAGGTATCGCCGGGGAGGTCGTCCGCGAGCGAGCGCAGCCCCCCGTCCCACGGCTTGGTGTCCAGCGCATCGATGCGGGCGGTGAACTCCAGGAGGGACTGACGCAGGCTCTGCTCGATCTCGCCGAGGGACAGCGCTTCGAGCACGTGGGTCGGGACCGGGTCCGCGTCGTATGCCGTCCACGTCACCTGCGTGCCTTGGTCGGCATCGGGGCCAAAGCCCTCGATCGTCGGGACCAGTGCCCCGCCGACGCCGGGCACGTAGACGCACTCGCCGGCATCTGTGGCCGCCGCGACCAGCTCGGCTGAACCCCGCGGCATACCGAAGAGCTTGCCCGGCCGGGGGAGCGCAACGAGAACCGCGCGCTCACCCAGGTCATGCCAGAGGGCCAGGTGGTCGAGGTCGCCGGTGAGGTGGTCGATGTCCGGGTGCGCCCGTCCCAGGATCTCCTCCATCGGCAGCCGCCCGGCATACGCGGCGGTCGCCCACAGAGCGAGCCGGACGGACACCGGGAGGACGGACATCGACTCATCGTAGGTGTCGTGATCCACCTCGGTGGTGCGGTGGCCTAGGGTCAGGGATCATGAGCGACGTCCTGGAGTTCGCCGGCGTCAGCGTGGTTCGCGGAGACAACACTCTGCTCGACGACATCACCTGGGAGGTCGAGGAAGGCCAGCGTTGGGTCATCCTCGGACCGAACGGGGCCGGCAAGACCACACTGTTGGAGCTGGCCGCGGGCCGGATCCACCCGACGACTGGCGTCGCAGGCGTCCTCGGTGAGGTCCTGGGTGCCGTTGACGTGTTCGAGCTGCGTCCCCGAATCGGCTTGGCCAGTGCGGCAATCGCCGAAAGACTCTCTGCTGACGAGCTGGTCCACGATGTCGTTGTCACTGCCTCCTACGGGATCGTGGGGCGCTGGCGGGAGAGGTACGAAGCCCTCGACCATGCACGGGCGGAGACACTGCTTGAGTCCCTGGGTGCTGCTCATCTGCGCGACCGGGCCTTCGGCAGCTTGAGCGAAGGCGAACGCAAGCGGGTTCAGATCGCCCGGGCACTGATGACCGACCCCGAGCTGATGCTGCTCGACGAGCCGGCAGCGGGCCTCGACCTGGGGGGACGCGAGGACCTGGTAGAGCGCCTGGGTGCACTGGCCGCCGACGTCGAAGCGCCGGCGCTGGTTCTGGTGACCCATCACGTCGAGGAGATCCCGCCCTCCTTCACTGACGTCCTGCTCATGCGCGAAGGCCACATCGTCGCCGCCGGACCGGTCGAGATCACCTTGACCGCTGCCAAGCTGTCCGAGACGTTCGGCCTGCCCTTGGTGCTTGAGCGTCACGGTGAGCGGTGGTTCGCGCGCGCCGCCGCGAAAGCCGATCCGGGAGCCCTTCCCCCTCATCCTGATCAGCGCTCATTCTGAGGGCAGCACGTCCCAACGACCACTAGGGTGTTGGTTGACTGAGCACGAAAGGGGAATGGCATGTCGTGGTTCAGCGACAATGGCTGGCTGGCCTGGGTGGGTCTCGCTCTGATCCTGGGGGCCATCGAGGTCGTAAGCGTGAGCTTCGTCTTCGTGATGCTGGCCGGTGGGGCGCTCGCCGGAGCCTTGCTGGCTGCGGTCGGCGCCCCGTTCGCGGGTCAGGTCATCGCAGCGGTCGGGGTGGCAGCAGCGCTGCTGCTGATGGTGCGCCCGGTCATCCAACGTCATTTCCTTGTGCCGGAAGGCACTGGCGGCATCGGTGCGGTCGCCCAGGTGGGTCGTTCAGCGCTGGTCCTGCAGACCGTCACCGAGCACGACGGCCGCGTCAAGCTTGGCGGCGAGACCTGGTCGGCGCGAACGGCGCCGAATACCGCAGCATGCCTGCCCGGACAAGAGGTCCGGGTTGTTTCTATCGAGGGGGCTACCGCGATCGTGAGCAGTGTCGCGGACAGTCTGGAATCGGAGTAGCACGTGACACCTGGAAACGCAGCACTTATCGTCCTTCTGCTGCTTGTCGTATTCGCCGTCACCGTCATCGTCCGCACGGTGAAGATCGTGCCGCAGCAGGTGTCGCTGATCATCGAGCGTCTCGGCAAGTTCTCACGAACTCTTGAGGGTGGCCTCCATTTTCTCGTTCCGTTCGTCGACAGGGTGCGGGCCAGCGTCGACCTGCGTGAGCAGGTCGTGTCGTTCCCGCCGCAGCCCGTGATCACGTCGGACAACCTCGTGGTCAACATCGATACGGTCATCTACTACTCGGTCATCGACTCCAAGTCGGCGGTGTACGAGATCGCCAACTTCATCCAGGGCATCGAGCAGCTGACCGTCACCACCTTGCGCAACGTCATCGGCTCCCTCGATCTCGAGCAGACTCTGACCAGCCGCGACCAGATCAATGCACAGCTGCGCGGCGTTCTCGACGAGGCCACGGGCAAGTGGGGCATCCGGGTCAACCGGGTCGAGCTCAAGGCCATCGACCCGCCGCACTCGGTGCAGGACTCGATGGAGAAGCAGATGCGCGCGGAGCGGGACCGCCGTGCGGCCATCCTGACCGCCGAGGGTGTCAAGCAGTCGGCCATCCTGACCGCCGAGGGTGAGAAGCAGAGCCAGATCCTTCGCGCCGAGGGTTCTGCCCAGGCCCGCATCCTGGAGGCTCAGGGTCAGTCCCGCGCGATCACCCAGGTGTTCGAGGCCATCCACCGCGGCAAGCCGGACCAGAAGCTCCTCGCCTACCAGTACCTCCAGGTGCTCCCGCAGCTTGCCCGTGGAGACGCCAACAAGCTGTGGATCATCCCGAGCGAGCTGACCGAGGCGCTGAAGGGGATCGGGAGCGCCCTTGGTGGCAAGGAGATCGAGGACCCCAACGACACCTGGGTCGACACCGGCGAGGTCATGCCCACCGCCTTTGAGGAGACCACCCTGGAGGACCCCGCCAAGGCTCTGGCCGAAGCCCGCGGACAGGCGGCCGGTGCGTCCGCCGAGGCCGAGGGTCACGCGACCACGAGCCAGCGGCGGACCCAGACGTCCGGTCGACCGGCAGCGGACTCCCCGGAGGACCAGGCGTCCGCCCTGCATGACTCAGAGCTGCGCACAACCGGCGATGTCGACCAGAGTCGGCCGGACTCCGACGAGCCGGGGACCGGGCTCAGCTAGAACCCACGCCATGAGGCACCCGGGCGGCTCTCGCCTATGGTGACCGGGTGCCCTGGTATGAAGTGGTTGCGCTGCTCGCTGCGGGAATGGCTGCAGGGGCCGTCAACACCATCGTCGGGTCCGGCACGCTGATCACCTTTCCCACCTTGTTGTTCTTCGGGTTTCCACCGCTGATCGCCAACGTCTCCAACACCATTGGCCTTGTTGCCGGTGGACTCACGGGTATTCACGGCTACCGCCGGGAGCTGGTGGGCCAAGGCAGCATCGTGCGCAGCCTCGTGCCCTTGTCGTTTCTCGGCGGGTTGACCGGGGCGATCCTTCTGCTCAAGCTCCCCGCGTCGGCGTTTGAGGCCATCGTGCCCTTGCTCATCGGCGTCGCGCTGCTTCTGGTTCTGCTCGGACCCCGGCTCCAGGCCTGGGCCGCCGCTCGCCATCCGAACCATGACAGCCCTGGCCGGCACCTGTTGATGACCGGTGGTGTCTTTGCCGCCGGGGTCTATGGCGGCTATTTCGGTGCGGCCCAAGGCGTCCTGATGGTGGGCATCATGAGCGTCTTGATGACGATCAGCCTGCAACGCATCAACGCGCTGAAGAACGTGCTGGTCACGGTGGTCAACGCCGTGGCCGCTGTGACCTTCATGCTCGTCGCCTGGGATCGGATCAACTGGACCGTTGCCGCGTTGATCGCCGCGGGATCACTGACCGGGGGGTATGTCGGAGCCAGGGTAGGGCGACGGCTGTCCCCGGCGTTGCTTCGTGGGCTGATCCTCATCATCGGGGTCCTGGCCATCGCGAAAACGGTCGCCTGACCATGGTTCATGCGAGATTGGTCGCCTGACATGCCGATCGAGATCACCGACCCTGCGGACGAACGGGTTCGCGACTACTTCGGCCTGACCGATGTGGCCCTGCGCACCAAGGTCGAGCCCGAGCGCGGCCTGTATCTTGCGGAGAGCGAAAAGGTCATCCGGCGCGCATTGGCCGCCGGACACCGGCCGCGCTCCTTCCTGATGGGGGAGCGCTGGGTCACGGATCTCGCGGACATCGTCGAGCAGGCCGAGTCGCAGGGTGTGCCTGTGTACTTCGCGCAGGCGGGCATCATCGAGGCAATGACCGGGTTCCACCTCCATCGTGGGGTGCTGGCGTCGATGCACCGACCGCAGCTCGTCGACCCGACCGAGCTGTTGCAGAACGCTTTGCTGCACGACGTCTCTCGGGTCCTCGTCCTCGAGGACATCGTCGATCACACCAACGTGGGGGCTGTGTTCCGCTCTGCCGCAGCCCTGGGCGTCGACGCCGTCCTGATCACTCCGCGATGTGCTGACCCGCTGTACAGACGGGCCGTGCGCGTCTCCATGGGCACCGTGTTCCAGGTGCCCTGGACACGCATCGAGCCCTGGCCGGCCGGTCAGCAAGTGTTGCGGGACCATGGTTTCACCGTTGCCGCATTCGCCCTGGGCGATGGCGCCATCAGCCTGGACGACCTCGCAGCGAACCAGCCCGATCGACTCGCCATGATTTTTGGCACCGAGGGCGACGGGCTGTCGCGGCTGGCCGTCAAGGGCGCCGACCTGGTCGTGAAGAT
>DATCQG010000354.1:0-18314 GCA_036569625.1 Dermatophilaceae bacterium
CGCAGCGCCTCGGCCGCCTTGACCTGGTCCGTGATCTGCTGCGGTGTCAGGGAGTCGGCGTCCACCACAGGGGCTGTGGGTCGCGGATCTGCGCTTGCGGGTGTGGCGGAGATGAACAAAGCGTTGGCGACCAGGGCCACCCCCAAGCTCACCACGAAGACGAGAAACCGCGCCCAGAGACCTCGTTCGATAACACGGGTCCTGCCCACCATCATTCGCACGCGCCTTCCCTGAACAACTTCCTACCGTGAGTCCGCGACTTCCCTGAAACTAGGGCCAAACGCTCGCCTGAACACGTGACTCCGGTTGCGGATAGCCACAAGGAACTAGTCACCTGACGTTCCTTCCGACGGTGCAGCGGCGTCCGCTCGACTGTTGGCGCGGTGCGCGTCGAGTGGGCAGACGCCGTGCGCACTGGCACGATGTCGACCATGACTGCGGTAGCGACTCGAACATTCGTCCGTTCAGACTTCGTCATCATTGGTGGGGGAGCGGCCGCTGTGGCCCTCGCCGGGTTCACCCGCTTTGTCGGCGGGGGAGTCGTGCTGACTTTTCTGTGCGCCGCGGTGGCGGTCACCTTGCTGGCTTCGCTCGTCGGTCGCTCGGTGGAACAGCTCGGCGACAGGTTCGGACCTGGTGCCACCGGGGTTCTGCAGTCAGCGCTCGGGAACCTGCCCGAGCTTTTCATCGCACTGTTCGCGCTCAAGGCCGGACTCGTGGAGGTGGTGCAGGCAGCCCTCATCGGCTCGATCCTGGCCAACCTGCTGCTGGTCCTTGGTCTGTGTTTTCTGGTCGGGGGACTGCGGCACGGGACCCAGAAGCTCGGCTCGGGACGGGCCAGAAGCATCATCGTGCTGATGGTGCTCTCGGTCGCCGCACTTGTCCTGCCGTCCCTGGCCTCCTTCGTGCATGCGCCGGCCGCCGAGCATGAGGACACGTTGTCCCTCATCGTCTCCGCCATCTTGCTGTTGCTGTTCGCTCTGACGTTGCCGGCGTCACTCAAACGGACCTCCAGCGCGCCGGTCGAGGAAGGCATGCAGCAGGAACCGCCGCGCTGGCCAATTGCTCTGGCGCTCGGGCTGCTGGCGCTCGCTGCCGTCCTGGCGGCGTTCGTATCGGACTGGTTCGTGCACGCCCTCGAGCCAGCCATGCAGGCACTGAACATCTCAGAGGCATTTGCCGGCCTGGTGATCGTGGCCATCGCCGGCAACGCGGTGGAGAACGTGGTCGGTGTGCAGCTGGCGGCAAAGAACCGTTCGGAGTACGCGTTCTCGGTGGTGATCAACTCGCCCCTGCAGATCGCCCTGGTCCTGGCCCCGGTCCTGGTGATCCTTTCGCAGCTGTTGGGGCTCACGGCGCTGACACTGGTGTTCTCGCCGATGCTGATCGTGTCGGTGGCCATCGCGGTGATCCTCAGCGCGTTCATCACGTTCGACGGTGAGTCCAACTGGATCGAGGGCGCAGCGCTCATCGCCGTCTACGCAATCATCGCGTCGACCTTCTGGTGGGGCTGAGTGCGGCAGCAAGATGAGGTGTCGTGGGTAAAGCAAGCCTGGCTGCTGCCGAGGGCGCGGCAGTACGGACAAGAGCAGCACGCGACGATCGGGCCCTGTTTCATGGAACGGATGGGGAGCACAATCCGTCTCATGGCCATGAGCTGCCGAGTAGCCATCATTGGGACGGGCGTTGCTGTCGTCACGCTCGTCGCGGGGTGCTCGAGCCCAGCGACCGGGCCGACCGGTGCGTCAGTCACGAATGCGACGCCTGCTGTTAGCCAGGCGTCGAACGACCGCGCGCAACAGTTGTGCCAGGCAGAAGCAGGGCGTTTTGCCACCGTGTTGGAGGCACACGAGACCACGGTGGCCAGGGTGCGAGCTGTAATCGTTGGTCCTTTTGGGAGCAGCGCTGTCGCTCGTAATCGTTGGAGTGGTCTGCCAGCCCAAGGTGAGGCTTTTTGGTGCGCCCTGCGTGTTGGGACCGAGTATTCGATCGTCGCCGCGACCCCGAGTCGTCCGATGATCTCTTTCGTGGTTTCCAACACCCCACTCACCGTGGGCCCAGGCGGGCCCGCAACCCTCTGATGCCGACTGAACGCACGGCCGTGCAGTCACGGCGCGCGCTTGGGTGCGAATAGTGCCGGTTTGCCGATAATCTACATTATGTCAAGTCAGTCCATTTCCCGCAGGTGATCTCAACCCAAGCGAAACTCCCCCTGACTGGCTCCGCTTGCCGATCAGCCGTTGCGGTAGACATCGGCTCGGTGGTCGACGCTCCTTCAGTAGGACTGATGTCCGAGTCTCCTTTGTACTCGAAGGGTCGGACATGCCTGTGTCGACTACGGTGAGTCGAGCAAGCTGCTGGTCCTTCGTCGAGGAGATCGCACCCGTTGTCCGAGACACGCGAACAGGTAGAGCCCGTCCCTGAGGGAGATGGCCTCAGCCTGCGGGCTGACTGCGACAGCTGTTTCGCCCTGTGCTGCGTAGTGCCGGCCTTTTCCGCCTCCGCCGACTTTGCGATCACCAAGGACGCAGGGCAGCCCTGTCCCAACCTGAAACCGGACTTTCGCTGCGGCATCCACACCCGCCTCAGGGAGAGCGGCTTCCGGGGTTGCACTGTGTACGACTGCTTCGGAGCGGGCCAGAAGGTCTCCCAGGTCACCTTCGGCCGAGAGCACTGGCGGAGGGCACCAGCGGTCGCAAGGCAGATGTTCGAGGTGTTCCCGATCATGCGCGACCTCCACGAGCTGCTCTGGTACCTGACCGAGGCTCAGGCGCTGCAACCAACCGGTCCGCTGCACACCGAGCTCACCCCGGCCCTGACTGAGACCGAGCGCCTCACGTACCTCAGCGCCGAGGCGCTCATGGCGCTGGACGTCGAAGCGCACCGACAAGACGTCAATGCCCTGTTGTTGCGCACGAGCGAGCTGGTGCGAGCCGAAGTCCGGGGCGAGAAGAAGGAGCTGAGAGGCGCCGACCTGATCGGGGCCAAGCTCGCACGCGCCGACCTGAGAGGCGCCAGCTTGAGGGGGGCATACCTCGTCGGAGCCGATCTCAGGGGCGCCGACCTGAGAATGGCCGACCTCACCGGCGCCGATCTCAGGGGCGCCGATCTCAGCGCCGCTGACCTCACGGGGAGCATCTTTATCATCCAGTCCCAGCTGGACTCGGCCAGAGGCGATACCGAAACGGCTTTCCCAGCGACCCTCTCCCGCCCAGCGCACTGGTAGCTCAGGGCTGCTGCGACAACCGCTCTCCGGGAAGAAGACTCATCGATTGCTCACCTGGGCTACGCGCCCCACTTCTCCGCAAGCGCCGAGACGACCTTCCAGTCCCGGGTCGTAGCCACCACTCCCCCGCGCTCGATCCGTGCGTTCGACAGCTTCGCCTCGTGCGATGGGTGTGCGAACCAGAGATACACCTCACGGTCCTTGACGTGTGCCCACTCTCCAGCGATCTCCCAGCCGTTCATGGTCGCGACGAACGCGTCATCCGGATCGTCCTTCAGGAAGGTGACATAACGTCGCAGGTCCGCTTCCATCGGGGCTTTCAGGCCTTGCCCGTATGACGCCAGCTCACCAAGCTGTGAGGGCGTGCGGACGATCGTCCTGACGGTGAACCCGCACAGCTCCTGCAACGCGTTTTCGATGGCCAGCTCCACCTTCGCAGCCGACCGCAGGCTCGACGTGAATCGAAGGTTCCCACTCTGAATCTGGCTCTCGACGTCACCAAACCCCACGTGGGACAGGCCTGCCCGCAGATCAACCATCTTGATGAAACGGCCACCGACGTTGATCGCCCGCAGAAACGCGATGTAGGTCCTCATCAGACCGTAAACGTTCCCCGGCCGACCTCACGAACCGTGCCGGTGACGAAGATCGTGCCCCGGTCGTCCACCATCAGGTCGAGGATCGATGGACGTTGGATCGCGCCCCCCTGGTCGATCCGACGATGGATCCCCCGCTCTCCGTTGGCCAGGAACCAGCCGCCCAGGTTGGCGCAGGCCGAACCCGTCGCGGGGTCCTCAACGGCCGCATTGCCCTGTGTGAAGAAGAACCGCGACTCGATGGTCTCTGGTCCAGTCGGCGCCCAGACGTACATCTGCGACTCACCGTCAACCCCGGTGCCATACTCACGCAGCAACCTGGGGTCCGCCCGGGCCGCCCGGACATCCTCGACAGAACGCAGGGGGACGATCAGCTGCTCGACCCCCGTGTTCACCCAAAGAGGCTGTGCCGCAACGGAGCTCGGAGACAGCCCAACGGTGCGGGCCAGGTTCGCCCCCGACACTGTGACCTCCCTCGTCGTCGGCTGGTTGGCCTGAAGAGTCCACGTGTCGCCCTCGGCTCTGACCGCGATGTCCCCAGCCGGCATACGCAGGACGAGCGCGTCTCCCGCCGCGTGCAGATCACGGACGACGTGTGCTGTGCCCAACGTGGGGTGCCCGGCGAACGGCATCTCGAAGAAAGGCGTGAAGATGCGCACCGAGGCCGTGGCGCCACCTTCGCCGGGTGTGACGAAGGTTGTCTCGGAAAGGTTGAGCTGACGCGCCAGGTCCTGCATCAGGCCATCGGCGACTCCCCGTGCATCCTCAAAGACGCACAGCGGATTCCCCGAGAACGGGTCGTCACCGGCGGTGAAGACGTTCAGGATCCGGTAGCTCAGCGCAGTGTTCACCGGACGGCCTCAGGACTCGATCAAGCTGGTGACGGGGGTGCCGAGCTCCACCGTTCGGCTGACCGAGCAGAGCCGGTCGTGCGACCTCTTAACGGCACCCGGGAGCAGAGCTCGAGCGGCGTCGCCGCCCTCACCCGTGGGGAAGCTCAGCCGGAACGTGACTGACAGCTCCTCCATCCGGTTGCCGTCCTCGTCTCGCACCTTTTCGCCGTCGACCCGCACGACGAACGACTGCGGCTCGGCGCGGCGGGTGGTGAGGACGTCGACGTCGACGGCCGTGCACCCACCAATGGAGGCTAGGAAGAGCTCGACCGGCGTGAAGCCATCGACCGCCCCGGTGCCGAACTCGAGGGTGCCGCCACGACCGTTGACCGCGGTGTAGCGGCCGGCCGACGTGCGGGTGATGGTCACGGTGCGGTGCGAGTCAGCGGGCATGCCCTTACCCTGCCAGAGTGACGACTTCAACCCCAGCAATGGACCACCGCCAGGGCTCGCTGGTGCTGCTGCGCCACGGCGAGACGGAGTGGTCCAGGTCGGGTCAGCACACCGGCCGGACGGACGTCCCATTGACCGTGCGGGGCGAAGAGCTCGGGGCACGGACGGGCGAGCTCCTCGAGGGCCGTGTCTTCTCCCTCGTCCTGACGTCTCCCCTGCAGCGTGCCCGGCGTACTGCCGAGCTGGCCGGACTGGTCGACTCCGAGATCGACGAGAACCTGATGGAGTGGGACTACGGCGGCTACGAGGGGTTGACCACCAACGAGATTCGCGAGCGGGTAGGACACCCCTGGACCGTTTTCGACGATGGAGTCATTCCTGGCGCCACACCGGGCGAGAGCATCGAGGAGGTCGCCGCCCGATGTCGCAAGGTGATCGACCGAGCCATGCCATTCCTGGCCACCGGTGACGTGGCGCTGGTCGGCCACGGGCACTGCCTTCGCATCCTCACGGCCGTGTTCCTGCGCCAGCAGCTGCGCTTCGGCTCACAGATCCTGCTGGATGCCGGATCGGTGAGCGTCCTCGGCTGGGAGCGGGAGAAGCACGTGATCACCTCCTGGAACCGGACGCTTCCCTAGCTGGTATGCGCCGCACGAGACGAGGTGCGCTCCATGAAGCACCAGTCTGTGGAGAGCCCTACGGCAGTCCCCAGGTATGCACGGGTTCGTTGGTGTGCATCGCCCGGACGTAATGCTCGAGCATCCCCTTCAGGGCGGTGGCACGATCCGCTCCGCGCTCCTCCAGACGACGAACAGCGGCAATCTGCCACGAGGCGCCGTTCACCCCAGAGATGCATCTGCCCTCGATGACGCCCAGATACCGGTCACTCACGGCCGTCGACACACCCCAATGGCTCAGACCGTCGTGGGCCATTGGCAGCAGATGACGAAGGACGAGATCATCGGCCCGCACCTCCCCGAAACCCGGCCAGTAGACCTTTGACCCGATGCCACGCTGGGCACAGGTGTGGAAGTTGCGCTCGGCAGCAGCGAAGCTCATCTGGGTCCAGATAGGGCGGTCGTCCTGGGCGATTCGTCGCAGGACGCCGTAGTAGAAGGCCGAGTTGGCCATGGTGTCGACGATCGTGGGCCCGGCCGGGAGAACCCGGTTCTCGACCCGAAGGTGCGGCTTCCCGTCGGCGATGTCGTAGACCGGACGGTTCCATCGGTAGACCGTTCCGTTGTGCAGCCTAAGCTCGGAAAGACGCGGCGTGCCTCCAGCCTCGAGGGTCGCCACGGGATCCTCGTCCGTAATCTCGGGCAGCAAGGCGGGAAAGTATCGGACGTTCTCCTCGAACAGGTCGAAGACCGAGGTGATCCAGCGCTCCCCGAAGAAGACCCGAGGACGAACGCCCTGGTTCTTGAGCTCGATCGAGCGTGTGTCCGTGGACTGGTTGAACAGCTCGACGCGGGTCTCGTGCCAGAGCTGCTTGCCGCAGAAGTAGGGCGAGTTGGCACCCAGTGCAAGCTGGAGTGCCGAGAGTGCCTGTGCGCCATTCCAGTATGCGGCGAAATCCTGCGGCGCAACTTGCAGGTGCAGCTGGACAGAGGTGCAGGCCGACTCGGGAGCGATCGAATCGGCATACATCGCAACGTGTTCACCGGTTGCGCCCTCGATGTCGATGTACATGTCCTCCCCGCGGGCATTGACCATCGCCTCGTTCAGCGCGGCATAGCGGAGCTTGTCGCTCATCGCCCCGGTGTGGAGATGCTCGGGCATGACTGTGGGCAGGATGCCGATCGCCACGGTGTGCGCACCGGTCTCGTTGGCCAGGGACTCGGCCCGGTTCAGGCTCCTGCGCAGCTCCTTCTCGAGCTCGATGGCCCCATCGCCGGGCAACGACCGCGGTTCGACGTTCAGCTCGATGTTGTACTGCCCGATCTCGGTCTGGAAGGCCGGGTCGGCGATCCGCTCCAGCACCTCGGCGTTGGTCATCCGCGGCTGGTAGCTCTCGTCCACGAGGTTGAGCTCGATCTCCATCCCGATGAGAGGGCGTTCGTAGTCAAAGACACTTTGGGAAAGCATCCGCCCGAAGACGTCCAGATCCAGGAGCACCTTCTCGCGATAGCGGTGCCGGTCCTCGCGCGTGTATGACGTGACCGCGACCTCGTCACCCATGCCGATCTCCTCACGTGAGGCGTACTGCGACCCAATCACACGGGGTGCCTCCCCTGCCAGTCGAATCGACACTTCCGTTGGGGGCACGCCCCACCAAATCCGAGGTCCTGTCGGAGGTTGGCCATAGCCTGCAGATGTGCGGCTGATCCATACCTCCGACTGGCACCTGGGGCGGTCCTTCCACCGGGTTGGGCTGCTGGATGCCCAGGCCCGTTTCCTCGATCATCTGGTTGAGGTGGTCAGCGCTGAGGGGGTGGACGCCGTGCTCGTCTCCGGCGACGTCTACGACAGGGCTCTCCCCTCCCCCGACACCGTGGAGCTGCTCTCGGATGGCGTCACCCGGCTCATCGACGCAGGTGCGACCGTCATCCTGTCCAGCGGCAACCACGACTCGGCGATCCGCCTTGGTTTCGCCTCCGAGCTGCTGGCCCGGGCGGGTCTTCACATCCGGACCAGCCTCGACCTCCTGGGCGTGCCCGTGGTAGTCAAGGACACGGCCATCTATCCGCTGCCCTATCTCGAGCCGTCCGTGGCAGCCGACCGGATCGGCGCGGCCGAACGCACACACGCTGCGGTCCTCACGGCCGCGATGGCTCAGGTGAGCGCCGACGCCCGCTCTCGACCCGGGGCCAGTGTGGTGATGGCTCACGCGTTCGTCACCGGCGGCGCCACGAGCCAGTCCGAGCGTGACATCAGCGTGGGCGGGGTCAGCGCCGTACACCCGGACGTGTTCGCCGATGCGGACTACGTTGCGCTTGGCCACCTGCATGGTCCACAACGCATCTCCGAGACCGTTCGCTACTGCGGTTCGCCGATCGCGTTGTCCTTCAGCGAGGCCGACCATCGCAAGGGCTCTGTACTCGTCGACCTCTCGGCAGGTGCACTGCGTGGAGAAACCATTCTGGCCCCGGTCCCCAAGCCATTGGCCATCCTGCGCGGCGACCTCGAGGACCTCTTGCGCCATCCTCGACACCACGCCGCTGAGTCGGCCTACTGCCAGGTCACCCTGACCGACACCGTGCGGCCGATGGGCGCGATGGAGCAGCTGCGTCGACGATTCCCCGACACGCTGGTCCTGGTGTTCGATCCGGATGGTGCCCAGATGATCCCGCTGACCAGCGCGGCATCGGTCCGCGAGCGAGGCGACCTTGATCTGTGCAGTGACTTCCTCAACCACGTTCGTGCCGGAAATGCCGCTTCCGCTGCGGAACGCGCACTCTTGGCCACCGCGGTCGAGTGTTCCCGTGTGGTCCGCGGTGAGCGCGAGGACGAGGGGTCCGTCACCACCACGCTGGGCGCGGCATGAGGCTTCATCGGCTGGCCATCACGGGCTTCGGCCCGTTCGCCGGAGCGGAGCTGATCGACCTCGACATGCTGGCAAGCTCTGGTCTGTTCCTCATCCACGGCCCCACCGGCGCCGGCAAGTCGAGCATCCTCGATGCCATCTGCTTCGCGCTGTATGCCGCGGTCCCCGGTGCCCGCTCCGGCGCGCGGGCCAGCCTGCGCAGCGACCATGCGGCATCGGGAGTCATCCCGGAGGTGACGCTGGAGTTCACTGCGGGCGGCCGTCGACTTCGCGTCTGCCGGTCGCCGGAGTTCACCCGGCCGAAGAAACGCGGCACCGGTGAGACCGCGGTGCCCGCGAAGGTGCTCCTGGAGGAGCTGATGGGGTCCGGATGGGTGGACCGTGGCACCCGCAGCGACGAGGTCGCGCTGGTGATCAAAGATGTCCTCGGGATGGGTCTGGAGCAGTTCATCAAGGTCGTGCTGCTTCCCCAGGGCGACTTCGCTGCTTTTCTGCGAGCCAGCCCCGAAGACCGCCGGTCGCTGCTGGAGAAGCTGTTCGACACCAAGCGATTTGCCGATGTCGAGACGTGGTTTGCCGAGCGCCGGCGCAGGACGGCTACGGCCGCCGTCAGCGCCCGAGACCGGCTCGCCACCGGGCTCTTGCGGGTTGGCGATGTGATGGACCATCTGGACGATGGCGACGACATCTTGATGCCCCCCTGGCCCGAAGTGCCGCACAGCGAGGTTGACACCGCCCTCAGTGTGTTGCTGACCGCGGTGGAGTCTCGCGCCAGCAGCGCCTTGGCTGGAGTGGAGGGTGCTCGGGCGGGAGTCGTCCAGACCGAGTCCGCCGTCCACCAGGGTGCTGCCGTCATTCGGCTCCAGGAGACAGCGAAGGAGGCCCGATCTCGTCTTGCGGCACTGGACGGGCAGCGTGGGGCCTATCAGGACGCCCAGCGTGACCTTGACCTCGCCGAGCGCGCCGGCGCCGTCAGCGGTTTCGTGGCAGCCGTCCAGAGTGCCGACCGGGTGCGCGAGGCCGCTCTGTGCGCCGTTGCCGACCTCCGCACGCCGCTTCCTCTCATCGTTGACCACGACGCCGATGCGGCGTCCATCCGTTCACTCATCGACCAGGTGGCCGGCCAGAGCGGCGGGTTGCAGCGGGTCGTTGCGCAAGCCGCCCAGGTCGAGAAGCTGGCCAAGGAATCGGCTCGGCATACGGAGGCCGCCGCGGTCGACGGCAACGCCTCGGTGAGCTCCGGCCTCCAGCGCACAGAGACCGAGGCCCGACGCGCTGCCGCTGAGATCTCGCGAGACGCGGGTCGCGCCGCCCTGGCCGAGATCCCCGCACTTGTTGCACGTCACAAGGCCTTGTCCAGGATCCAGCAGCTCCTGGCCGACCAAGACCGCTCGGCCGCGGACCTCGAATCCGTTGAGGACCGAGCTGCCTCGGCCGAGAGACTGTCGCTGGATGCCCGCGAGCGACTGGTGGACCTGCGTGAGCGGAGGCTTGCCGGAATGGCAGCCGAGCTGGCCAACGGTCTGGCCGCGGGCGACCCCTGCCCCGTCTGCGGTTCCTGTGCCCACCCGGTGCCAGCGACGACATCCGATGCGGTGCGCCCGCAGGACATTCGAGCGGCTGAGGGCGATCAGACGCGTGCTGCCGAAGCCCTGGCTCTGCTCAGGTCCACGGTGTCGGCCGAGCTGGCACGCAGGGACGCTCGTGCCGCGGAGCTGGAAGCCGTGGGACCGACGGAGACGGCAGCAGAGCTCCCCGGAGCCCTCGCAGCCTGCCTTGCCGCCATCGCCGACGCGCAGATGACGGCATCGGAGCTGCCTGCCGCCGAGGCGCAGATTGAGGCTCTAGCTCTGGACGTCGAGCGACTGCGGGGCCTGGTCGAGAAGAACATCGCCGCCAAGGCATCGTCTCTGGCACTGGCGCGCTCGACCCGCGAACAGTCCGCGGCCGCCGGCCTGGAGGTCGCAGACCTGCTCGCCATACATCGCAGGTCCTGCCCGTGCCACCTCAGCGCGGGCGGGTCCGCCGAAGTGGAACCCCCAGACGTCGGCCAGATGATTTCCCACCATGCTGAGACCCTGGCTCTGCTTCGTCTCCTCGTCGCAGGGCTGCACGACCTCACGACCCACGAGGCAGGCTCCACGAATGCCATCCTGCGATTGTCGAAGGCGCTGCAAGACAACGGACTTGAGACGATGCAGCAGGCTCAGGCCGTCGCGCTGCCCGCCGCAAGGGTTACCGAGCTGACTGCTTTGCTGAGGGACTCCGAGCAGCAACGGGCGCAGGCCGCCGCTCTGTTGGCCCAGCCCGAGGTGACGGCTGCCCTCGCCCTACCGACCCCTGACATGGAGACGCTGGCGCAGGCGCACTTCCAGGCTGGGGCATCGCTGACCGATGCTGGGCGGCGACACACCCTCTCGGAGCAGGCTCAGCGCGACCTGCGCGCGCTCTCAGCCATCGTTCGCGAGGCCTTGGCCGATCTTGGCCCTGCCGAGGAGGAGGCCAGGCTGGTCCAGGAGCTCGCCGACTGCGTCGCCGGCAACAGCGCCGACAATGCACTACGAATGCGGCTGTCCTCCTACGTCCTGGCCGCCCGCCTGGTCGAGATCGCCACGCTGGCCAATGAGCGGCTCGGGACCATGAGTGATGGCCGCTACTCACTGGAGTACACCGACGCCCGGGCGGCCAAGGGAGCACGAAGTGGCCTTGGGCTGTTGGTCCGCGACGCCTGGACCGGGATGACCCGCGAGACCTCCTCCCTGTCGGGGGGCGAGGCGTTCATGGCCTCCCTGGCGCTGGCACTAGGGCTGGGCGACGCTGTGCGGGCCGAGGCTGGTGGTTTCGATCTGCAGACGCTGTTCGTCGACGAAGGGTTCGGTTCGCTGGATGAGGACAGCCTCGAACAGGTGATGGCCGTCCTTGACACCCTGCGAGAGGGAGGGCGAGCCGTCGGCATCGTCAGTCACGTCACCGAGCTGCGGGCGCGCATCCCCCAACAGCTGGAGGTGATCAAGGCGCGGAACGGTTCACGCATCCTCACCTGCTCGGGCGCGAAGCCGGTCCCGGGCGCGGTTCCGAAGTCCGACACAGGCGCGGTTGCGATCTCGGTCGCCTGAGCGCGCCGACATCGAGTGCGTCCAGGGCTCAGTCCTCGAAAGCCTCCAGTGGGGGGCACATGCAGACCAGGTTGCGGTCGCCGAAAGACTCGTTGAGGCGACGAACCGGAGGCCAGTACTTCGAGCGCCTGTCGACACCCGCCGGGAAGGCCGCCAGCTTGCGATCGTAGGGGTGGTCCCAGTCCTCGGCCAACGAGGCCGCGGTGTGCGGCGCATGGTGCAGCACGCTGTCAGCTGCCGACACCTCGCCTCGGGCCACCTGCTCGATCTCACCGCGGATGGCGATCATGGCGTCGCAGAACCGATCGATCTCGATCAGGTCCTCGCTCTCGGTCGGCTCCACCATCAGCGTGCCCGGGACGGGGAAAGACATCGTCGGGGCATGGAAGCCATAGTCGATGAGGCGCTTGGCGACGTCGTCCACGGATACTCCCGTGACGTGGGTCAGCTCGCGCAGATCAAGGATGCACTCGTGCGCCACGATTCCCTCGCGGCCGGAGTACAGCACCGGGTAGTGCTCGCGCAGTCGGGCGGCGATGTAGTTGGCCGACAGGACGGCTACCTGCGTCGCGCGGGTCAGCCCGGCACCGCCCATGAGCCGAACATAGGCCCAGGAGATGGGCAGGATGCCCGCCGAACCATAGGGAGCGCCCGAGACCGGACCCACCCCGGTTTCTGGACCAGCGTCGGGAACAAGCGGGTGGTTCGGAAGGTAAGGCGCCAGGTGGCTGCGCACGCAGACGGGACCGACTCCAGGGCCGCCACCACCGTGGGGGATGCAGAATGTCTTGTGCAGGTTCAGGTGTGAGGCGTCGCCCCCGAACTTGCCCGGTTGCGCCACCCCCACCAACGCGTTGAGGTTTGCCCCGTCGATATAGACCTGACCACCGGCGTCGTGCACGAGCTCGCACAGCTCGCTGATCGTGTCCTCGAAGACGCCATGGGTCGAGGGGTAGGTGACCATGATCGCCGCGAGGCGGTCTCGATGCTCCTCGACCTTGGCTCGCAGGTCGTCCATCGCGATCTCGCCGGTCGCTGCGGTCTTGACGACGACGACCTCCATGCCGGCCATGACCGCGCTGGCAGCATTCGTGCCGTGCGCGGAAGCCGGGATCAGACAGATCTTGCGTGACGACTCGCCGCGTGCCTCGTGATAGGCGTGGATCGCCAGCAGGCCGGTCAGCTCACCCTGCGAGCCGGCGTTGGGCTGCATCGTGACGGCGTCATAACCGGTGATCTCGCACAGCCATCCCTCGAGGTCCTTGATCAGCGAGCGGATTCCCTCGGTCTGGGCTGCTGGGGCAAACGGGTGCAGATCAGCGAACTCCGGCCAGCTCACCGGCTCCATCTCGGTCGTGGCGTTCAGCTTCATCGTGCACGACCCCAAGGGGATCATCCCCCGGTCGAGGGCGTAGTCCCGGTCGGAGAGCTTGCGCAGGTAGCGCAGCATCGCGGTCTCGTTGTGGTGCCTCTGGAACACGGGATGAGTGAGGTAGTCAGAGGTGCGAGCGAGCGCCGATGGCCAGCTGAGCGTCTGGACCGCGGGGACGGAGGGCAGCCCCGGCACGCCGAACGCGGCCCACACCGCCGAGAGGTCCTCGAGGTCGGTGGTCTCGTCCGTGCTGACCGACACGTGATCGGCATCCACCCGCCAGAGGTTTACCCCGCGACCAGCCGCCTCGGCGACGACATCGTGTGCCCGGCCAGGCACACGAACGGTGATGGTGTCGAAGAAGTGCTCGGTCTCGACCTCGATGCCGCCGTCGCGAAGACCCTTGGCCAGGGCTGCGGCGTGCTCGTGCACCCCGCTTGCGATCCGGGCCAGGCCCGCAGGGCCGTGGTACACGGCATACATGGAAGACATCACGGCGAGCAGCACCTGGGCGGTGCAGATGTTGGATGTGGCCTTCTCGCGGCGAATGTGCTGCTCGCGGGTCTGCAGGGCGAGGCGGTATGCCGGATTGCCGTCAGCGTCGATGCTGACTCCCACCAGGCGGCCCGGCATGGTTCGCTCGAGTCCGGGCCGGACCGACATGTACCCAGCGTGCGGACCACCGAAACCCATGGGGACGCCGAAACGCTGGCTGCTTCCCACCGCGACGTCGGCACCCCACTCCCCCGGAGGCGTGACCAGGGTCAGCGCAAGCAGATCGGCCGCGGCGGTGACGAGTGCGCCGGCCTCGTGAGCGGCGGCAGTCAGTGCCGACCAGTCCCGCAGCTCACCGTCGGCGCCGGGGTACTGGACGATGACACCGAAGACGGCTCTGCCACCGGCAATCTCGGTCAGTGACTCAGCTGTGGTAACGGCCCCCAGGTCGGCTACGACGACGTCCACACCGCGAGGCTTGGCGCGCGTCCGGATCACGGCGATCGTCTGCGGAAACGCGTACTTGTCGATGATCAGGACGGCGTCTGGTGACGACTTGCTGGCTCGACGCATCAGTGTCATCGCCTCTGCAGCCGCGGTGCTCTCATCGAGCAGCGAGGCGTTGGCGATCGTCAGGCCGGTCAGGTCGATGATGACCGTCTGAAAGTTGATCAACGCCTCCAGGCGTCCCTGCGAGATCTCCGGCTGGTACGGCGTGTACGCGGTGTACCAGGCAGGGCTCTCGAGCACGTTGCGCTTGATGACCGCCGGCGTGATGGTGCCGTAGTAACCCAGGCCGATCATCTGGGTCAGAACCGTGTTGCGCGAGGCCAGGGCACGCAGCTCATCGATGACTGCTTCCTCGGTGGGCGCCGCCTCAACATGAAGGGCCCCCGCGCTGCGGATCGCCGCCGGCATGGCCGTGTCGATCATCGCCTCGAGGCTCGGCTGACCAACCACCTTGAGCATCGCCGCGACATCGTCATGGTCAGGGCCGATGTGCCGGGAGATGAAGACGGGCTCGGTGGCTGGGTTGGAATCGATGGTCACGAAAGGCTCCTCACGCGGCGACACAGACGTGCCTTGGCGGTCACGGACCTCCCCGCCTGTCGCCAGAAGGTGGCTTCAAGATGCCTGCCCGTGCGGTCCGGGCGCCTGAGAGGTTCCGGGGAGGTTTGCCCCTTCGGCGCCCCGTCACAATGTTCCTCCCGGTTGGGAGGTCATGGCACGGGGACTCTCCCGCACGGGGTAATCAGCGACGTCACAGTAACACCGCTCCGCCATTTCAGGCGTCGTCGCTGGCCGGCTCAGCGGGGCCAACATCCATGCCAAGGCATGAGTGTGGCCCGGTCCCCGCTCGGGCCGGGCCACGTCGAATAGTGGCGCTCAGCTGATCAGGCGCGCCGCTCGTCTGGAGGTGAGCTCATCGCCGGGATGCGCAGCCGGCGTCTCGTCCTCGGGACGCTCGCTGGGAAGTGACGCAAGCTCGCCCTCGACCTCGCGCCACACGCGACCCAGAGCAATGCCGAAGACGCCCTGACCGCCCTGGACAAGATCGATGACCTCGTCGGCTGAGGTGCATTCGTAGACGCTGGCGCCATCGCTCATCAGGGTGATCCGGGCGAGGTCCTCGACGCCACGCTCACGAAGCTGACTGACCGCGACCCGGATCTGCTGAAGGGAGACCCCGGTGTCCAGCAGTCGCTTGACGACCTTCAGGACCAGGATGTCCCGAAAGCCGTAGAGACGCTGGGTCCCCGACCCGGTGGCACCTCGGACCGAGGGCTCGACCAATCCGGTCCGCGCCCAGTAGTCGAGCTGGCGGTAGCTGATGCCTGCGGCTCTGCAGGCGGTAGGCCCACGGTAGCCGGTGTCCTCCCGCAGTTCGGGAAGGTCATCGGTGAACAACAGCCCCTGTGCGGCGACCGGCACAGAACCAGTCTGATGCCGCGCTTCTCCGGTGGAGTTCACGCTTACCTCCTCGTAACTACAGCCTCGTTGTTTGTTCTGACGGTACGGCTGACCACACGCGAGCGTCAATCACCACTCGACGTCGGCTTTTGGCGTGTCGCTACAACCGACCCCAACTCTAAAGGTGAACTAAAGGGTCAGTCCTTGTCGGTGGGCCTGGTCTCGGTGCTCGGCCCTGTTGCCTCGGGATTGTCGAAGTCTTCGGCCGAGACGTGGTCCAGGAACTCGCGGAATCGTTCGAGCTCGTCGTCCTCCTCGTGCGCGATCGCCACCCCGGCCTCGTCCAGGAGACCATCCTCGACCAGGATCGACGTGCCCGTCCGAAGCGCCAGGGCGATGGCGTCGGAGGAACGCGCGCTGACCTCCACGGCGCCATCGAAGACCAGGGTCGCATGGAAGATGCTGTCCTTGAGCTCAACGATCCGCACCTCGACCAGCTCGTGCCCGAGTGCCTCGATGACGTTCTTGAGCAGATCGTGCGTCATCGGGCGGGGCGGCACCACGCCCTGCTGCGCATAGGCGATAGCCGTGGCTTCCGCAGCACCGATCCAGATCGGCAGATAACGCTCCCCGTCGCGCTCGCGCAGCAGGACGATCGGCTGGTTGGTCGGCATCTCGACGCGTACGCCCAGAACATCGAGTTCTCTCACCCCGACAACGGTACTCGCTTATTCGGCTGCTAGCCCGGCTCTCACCAAGGCCGTGTGCAGGGCGATGCACTCCGCCAGGATCTGTGGAGTCGGGTCGTGGGTGGCCCTGCCCCCTGCCCCCTGCTTTCGACCGCGGACAGGTGAAAGGACCTGCTGGACCAACCCGATCTCGCGGTCGGCGGCAGTCCGGAACGGGCGAAGGTGACGGGGTTCGATGCCGTATGCCGCAAGAGCGCCGGCCGCGCGGGCCACCGCCAGCGCGGCGTCGCCGTAGTGCCCACTTGCGTCTGGGTGCAGCAGGCCGTACGTCGACAGAGCGTCGAAGGTGAGCTGGTCCAGGCCGGCAGCCTGACGCAGCTCGGCGTCGGTGAGCTTGAGGTGACCCCGCCGGCCCAGCTCCGAGGATGTGGGCAGATGGGGGTCGGTGGCGCCGACCGGGACCTGCGGTCGTGCGGGCGCCAGGTCGTCATATGCCGG
Source organism: Dermatophilaceae bacterium (assembly GCA_036569625.1). Lineage (GTDB taxonomy): Bacteria > Actinomycetota > Actinomycetes > Actinomycetales > Dermatophilaceae > UBA4719. Next base: position 16,674 of record DATCQG010000354.1, read on the forward strand.
CTCGAGCCCACGGTCGAGCTTGTCGAGGGCCTCGCCGATGACCTTGAGCGGCCAGAAACGGTCACGCTGGGCGGTCAGGATGTAACGAAGTCGTTCGAGATCGTCGGGCGAGAACGTGCGGTAGCCCGAACCGGTGCGCTCGGGGGCGACGAGGCCCTCAGCCTCGAGGAACCGGATCTTGGAGATGCTGACGTCAGGGAAGTCCGGCGAGAGGGCAGCCAGGACCGCGCCGATCGTCATCCTCTGCGGGGTGGCTGACGGACTCACGCGTGGATCATCCGGCGGACCCGCTCACGTGGCGGCGCCGGCATAGAACACGAGACGGAACTTACCGATCTGGACCTCGTCGCCGGTCTTGAGGGTGACCTCCTCGATCCGCTCCCGGTTGACGTAGGTGCCGTTCAGGGAGCCCACGTCGCGAACCAGGAACTCGCCATGCTCCCGCCGGAACTTCGCGTGTGTGCGCGAGACCGTGACGTCGTCGAGGAAGATGTCGCTGTCGGGGTGGCGCCCCGTGCTGACCTCGTCGGCGTCGAGCAGGAATCGGGCTCCGGTGTTCGGTCCGCGCAGGACGACCAGCAGCGCCGTGCCGTGGACCAGCGCGTCGACCGTGGCCTGGTCCTGGGCCGACAGGCTGGGGTCAGCGTCGGTAACAGGCTCGGCCGGGGCTCCGATGCCGGGCAGTCGCATGGTGGTGGGATCGCCCACTCGTCCAGGGACTTGCTCGCGCTCGTTGTCCGTCATGACCTGCGCACCTGCTTCCGTTGTACCTGCAACCCCGTTGCGAGTTTGTGGCGAACCGAGGAGAGACACCAACCCTAGAGCAGCAGTGCGCGGTACGCCTCGAGGTCCAACAAAGAGCTCTGGGTGCCCGGGTCGGTGACCTTGATGTCATACATCCACCCCTGGCCATAGGGGTCGGTGTTGACCAGCTCGGGGGCGGAGTCCAGCGCCTCGTTGACGGCGACGACCTCACCGGACAGGGGGGCATAGAGGTCGCTGACCGACTTGGTCGACTCGACCTCGCCACATGTGTCGCCAGCGGTCACCGAGTCCCCGACGGCCGGCAGGCTGACGAACACGATGTCACCGAGTGCGTCCTGTGCGAAGGCGGTGATACCGACACGGACGACACCATCAGACCCGGCTCGTACCCACTCGTGCTCCGGGGTGTAACGCAGGTCCTGAGGGTACTCCAACTCGCTCATGCCGCTCCTTGGCTAGGAAAGAAGAACTCTGGTGGGAACAACGCAACTACGGCGTCGCTGCGGGAGCCGGCGACGGTACAGGGCGAGCGTAACGAGGCTCGATCAACGCGTGCAACGCGCCCACCGTCAGGTCGCTTCGCTGGGTGACGGTGATGCTGGCACCGAGCTGCCGGACGTTCTCCGACAGGCCCCCGGGGATCTCCATCGCCGATGACATCGTCTGAGCATCGCCGATCGCGAGGATGGAGTACGGCTGGGTGAGCTTTATCCCGTCGATCTCGATCCCCGATCCGGCCTGGCCGAAGGATGAGCTGGCCACCACCCGCACATCGCCCACCTGGATCGCCTCGGCGCCGGCATCCCGCAGCTCCTCGATGGCATCCAGAAGCAGTGGTGGAGTCACCTTGGCGCCGGGGTCACCGATCGTCATCTG
>DATCQG010000355.1:0-20681 GCA_036569625.1 Dermatophilaceae bacterium
GTCTCACCCTTGCCCAGCTCCGGCAGGTCCTACAGATCCGCGACGCCGGGCAACCACCATGGGAACGCGTACGCGACCTCCTCGGACTCCGCCGGGCCAACCTTGAGGTCTCAGATCGCCGAACTGCTCGCCCTGCGCGAAACCATCGCCCAACTCGGCGCTGCCGCCTCGGCCACCGAACCCGACACCGGCCCACCCAACAGGTCTTGCCGTTGCCTGTAGCAGTTCCCGCCATGGGGAGTAGTTCCCGCTATGGGTCGGCGACAGATGGCAGGAACAAGAACGCATTGTCATGAGTGGCCGCGAGTGGCGAATGTTGGGGTCCAGCCACCATCACAGCGAGACGATGGGGGCGGTGGGCTGGTCGCGCGATTCAGGGCGCTTGGCGGAGGTGAATCCCTGGAGCAGCAGTCCGAGCAGCACCAGGACCAGGCCAGCCAGTGCGGGCGCCGCGAGGGTCTCGCCGAGGACGAGGACCCCGAGCGCGGTGGCGGTGAGGGGGTCGGTGAGTGTCAACGTCGTTACCGGTCCGGGGGCCAAACTCTTGAGGCCGTGGGCCATCAGAGAGTTGGCCAGCGCCATGGTGGCCACCCCCAGGTAGAGCGCGAGGAACGCACCGCCGGGGCTGATCAGCCAGCCCAGCGGCTGGTTGATCATCAAGGGAACCAGCAGTGTTCCGCCGAGCAGGAAGCTGCCGGTCAGCACGTCCAAAGTGGCCACGCCGTTGTCCATCAGCTGTTTGGCCGCGACGGTGAAGGTCGCGATCGCTAGGCCAGCCGCTAGGGCCAGCAGGACGCCGGACGGGGGGCCGGCGCGCAGTCCTTCGCCGGACAGCAGGCACAGGCCAGCAAGGGATAAGGCGGTGGCAACCGCCCACGCGCGGGTGGGACGGTGACGGAGCGCAGCCCAGGCCAACAGCCCTGCCAGGACCGGGGCGCTGCCCACGGTCACGAGGGTGCCCAATGCCACGCCGGTCTGTTGAACGCCAGCGAAGAAGCAGACCTGATAGGCAGCGACGCACACCCCGGCAAGGAGCCCGGTCCTGCTGCGCCACAGGCGCAGCGCCGCGGCAGGGCTCTCGCCTTGGAGCACGACAACGGCCAGCAGTACCATGCCGCCGACCAGCAGTCTGACTCCGCCGACACCTAGCGGGGTGGTCCCGCCTGGGCCGAGCGCCTGTGCCGTGCCGGCGGTGCCGAACAGGAGGCCGCCCAGGACCACACATCCCACCGCCGCCCGGCCGCCCCCGGCTGCGACTGCCCGCGGGGAATCTGCGTGGTTCCAGGAGATGGAGGGCTGTGTCACGGCAGCAATGCTATGCCGCTGAGAACACCATACGATTGCTAACAATTGTCATTTGATCGGCAGCCTGGCATATTTGTGCCGTGGATGTCCTGGATAGAGCAATAATCGACCAGCTACGACGTGACGGTCGGCTCACGAACACAGAACTCGCTGACCGGGTGGGGCTGACCCCCTCACCCTGCCTACGGCGGGTGCGACGACTCGAAGACGACGCAGTGATCACCGGCTACCACGCCCGAGTCGACCCGGTCGCCACCGGCCGAGGCTTCGAAGTGATCGTCAACGCCAACCTCGCCGCCCAGGACCGAGCCACCGTCGAACAATTCGAGGCACGCGTCGCCGAGTTCGACGAGGTTATCGAGTTCCGGCGCATGTTCGGTCACCCCGACTACTTCATTCGTATCGCCGTCACCGACCTCGCGACCTACGAAACCTTTCTGACCAGCAAGCTGATGGACACCCCCGGCTTGGCCACGGTCGACTCCCATATCACCATGAAGACCATCAAGGCCAACGACTAACCACGGGCACCCGAACAACGCATTGAGGTCGCAGCCAAGTGACGCGCCCGCGGACCCGGGGTCGGGGTCGGGGTCGGCGAAGCACAGCACAACCCGTCTCCCAGCCTCCTGGCGCGGGCGCGTCACCGCTGAAGTTCCCGCCTCGAAGGGACCAGGTGGGTGTGCGCGTCTATCAGGCCAGGTAGCAATCAGCGAGTTGTCAGCTTCCGACGTGGAGCTGCTTGTTCCCTTTGCGGTTGAGCCGATCGTGAGCGGGCGAGCCAAACTTCCACGAAGGAGTTCGGGGTGCGATCGGAGGTTGGAGCGCTTGGTGGGGATCACAGGTCGGGGTCGATCTAAGGGGGGATGGCGACCCGCCACCGGTGGTCGGTGGGGCCCTCTGGCGGGCTGCGCCGGTCCAGGGCGGTGATCGGCGCGCGGCGGTGCTCGCTGGCGAGCCGCTCCAGGCCGCCGGTGAGGGCGGGCAAGTCGAGGGAGTCGAGCAGCCGGCCGAGGCGGCGGATGGTGGTGATCGGAAAGTGCCTGGCGGCCTCTGCCAGGGCGTCGTCGGTGAGTCTGCCGTCGGCGGCGAGCTCGGCGAGCACGGTCGCCGCGTTGCTCAGCCCGCCAGAGCGGTCGGGGTCATCGACCAGGTCCAGAGCGGTCGTCGCAGGGGTGGCGACCCAGACCCGGCCGGTCGGGGCGGTGCGCTGCTCGCGCGGCACATCGACGACGCGGGCGCGGGTGGCGAACTGGAGCCGGACCCGACCCAAGGTGCGGTCCTGGACCGGCGCACTGACCGCGACCTGCAGGACCTGCGGGGCCTGGTGAGCCGCGCCGTGCACCTAGTCGGCCGACAGGGGAACACGGTCCACTTGATATACCCATCGTCGATATGGTCGACGACTGCGAAGACGCCCGGGCAGACAGCCCATCGCTAACGGGGTTGACCGATGACAGTGGTGCGAATCCGAGGCGGCTTCAGTCGCTTGCATCAGGAGCTTCCCGAGAGGGTGATCGACCCTCTGATCGCTCGGATTCAGTTGGAACTCTTCGGATGCGGGCTCCCGCAACGACCGCGCGGGTCTGTCGGCTCGCACAACTTCGGGAGCAGAATCGTCGCCGCTTGGATGCTCGAAGAGGGCAAAACTGGACCCCGCACCACCCACACGTCACGACCCGAGGCACACGTGTGGAACGACCAATGAGTGCCACGGCGTCCCTGGCGGCGGCAGCCTCCGGAGACGGAGGCAGCGCCTGCGCCAACCTGACCAAGGCAGCACCCTGAGGGTCGCGCGCCAGACGAAACGCAGCACCGGCGGGCCTCGTGTAACGCCGTGTCGCGTTCTCGGTGATCACGGCGCGGGTCGAAGCCCCAACCAGTCCCCGCGTCCGCTTCAGTCCGTGCGCAAGCCGATAGCCGGAGGCCGTCACGCCATGGGCGCGATAAACGTGCAGACCGAGATGCTGGCCGCGCCAACCGCAGTCATGGCAGAGCAAGCCGTCATCGGTCTCGTCGAGCACCCCGAACAGCCCATGACCATCGACATCGCCAACCCTGGTTGCCGCCACAACGCTCTGGTTACCCCGGCAAACCTCTGATGTCAAAGTCAACGGTCACCTAGTCCGTCGGGCGAGTCAGTCTTTGCCCGACATCCAGACACTCCCCGCGGCGGTGGGGCAATCTGAGCGAGCAAAACCTGCGGGTATAGCCCTTGTCCGGCGTGGCACCATGCACCGGGTGCGGCTTTCGCCTTGTACGGGAACCACATGCGGCGTGACCTGACCGACGAGCGAATCAAACCGCTGCGTGTGGGCGCATCCGTGGGCGCAGAGTGTTTACGCTTGCCCAGCATTGACCGATTCCAACCAACAGCAACGGTTCCCGTTTCCGTGCTCAGGCAGCACGAGACGAAAAGCATTGATACGCAACAGAATTCGTCTCTTGTGACTACGGATCAGAAGGTTGGGGGTTCGAATCCCTTCGGGCGCGCTCCGTGTTGAGACGGAAACTCGCAGTTCAGAGCCCCGATCCGCTTCGTGCGGGTCGGGGCTCTTGCGTTGTCTGGGGCGCTCCTTGCTAACACTGCTCTCAGGCACTGCCATCACGCACGACCAGGGCCTGCACGAACACGTCCGCGACCCTGCTGCGTCGTCATGAAGAACGTGGGCATAAACCCGCAAGGTGACGGCCGCGTCAGCATGACCGAAGCCGATCGGCAACCACATGAACCGGCACCTCCCCGCGAGCAGCAGGATCGTCGCGTGGACGTGACGCAGGTCGTGCAACCGAGCATGCGGCAGCGGGATTGATGGCGGGGCGCCGGATGCCGGTTATGAGGTCGAGTGTGCTTTGCCTTTGAGGATGCCCGTATTCGTCGCCTGCGGAACGCCGCGCACGGTTATCGTGACTGGTAGATCTCGCGGCGGTGGCCGACTCGGAGGACCAGGATCAGGAGCCGGTCGTCTTCGATTTCGTACACGATGCGGTAGTCGCCGGTGCGGACCCTCCACTCGCCGGAGCCGCCAACGAGCCGGGTTGCGGCTGGTGGTCGAGGCTCGGTAGCGAGCAGTTCAAGTGCTGCCTGAATGCGTCGACGTACCTGGGGGTCGAACTTACGGAGCTGGCGTGCGGCTGGAGGTGCCAGGGCGATCTCGTAGGTCATGTCAGGCCGAGATCGGCCTTGACCTGTTCCCATGGGATCGGCGCCTCGCCGGTTGCTTGCATCTCGGCACGTGCTGCCTCGGCGGCCCGGATGTCAGCCATGTCCTCGGCGAGCTCGAGGATCCGATCGAGGTCATCGGCGTCGATGACCGCCGCCACGCGACGACCACGGCGGGCCAGGTAGATCGGCGCGTGCTCGTCGCGTACACGGTCAATGATCGACGCCAGCTCTCTGCGCGCTTCTGAGACGGTGACAGCGGCAGTGGTGGACATGCACCAAGCGTACATTGATCACTTCAACCGTACAAGTGACGCTGTTGCGTACATCGATGTTGCCGGATTCACCTCTAGGAAGATCAAGAGAGCCCGGCTGCGCCCGGCTCTTCGCGGGCTCCTCGCCTCCGGGCGTGCGGCCTCCGGCCGGTCCCTCCGTCGATGGTCCGCTACAGCTCGCACCGATCGCTATCGCACGCTCAAAGGATGCCTGCTCTGCGGCAGAGGCGGATGTTCTACGTGAGTCACTGGTGTGCTCGGGGGCGGATTAGCCGGTTTCCCTTCGGTGGGTTCACGGCTGCCATTATCGTCGTCGTGACAGGAGTGGCTGGCGCCCGACGTCGTTCAGAATCGTCGTCGTGCTGATCGTCGTCGGACTGGCAGGAGGCGTTGGTTCGAATCCCTTCGGGCGCGCTCCGTGTTGAGACGGAACTCGCAGTTCAGAGCCCCGGTCCGCTTCGTGCGGCCGGGGCTCTTGCGTTCTCGATGCCGTTCCCTGCCATCACTCCTGCTGGCACCGGCTCTCAAGACAACGACGATGAAGGCCAACCCACGCAGGCCTGAGCGGACGCCGAAGTCCGAAGCACGAGCATCCTCATCTGCGGCCCGAGTGTGCGTTGTCCTGAGGATGCCCGTACTCGTCGAAGCGGGACGCCGCGCACGGTTATCGCGCCTGGTAGAGCTCGCGGTGGTGGCCGACTCGGAGGACCAGGATCGGTCTTGAGGTGGGAGCAGTTCGCGCAGCCAACCTAACGCGCGCGAGCGTTAGTCTCCAGAACATGACACTCCAACGCGTCATGTGCGGGGCTGCAATTGTCCTGCTGCTGGCCGCGTGCACATCGCCGACCGACCAGGGTGGGAGCTCGTCGAAGAGCACCGTGTCACCGATGATCACCTCTTCGGCGCGGTCGCCGGCGTCGACACCGGCGACTCGTGAGTCGACCTCGGCGACGGCGCCGGTCCAGCCCGACGGCCCTGCGTCGTTGGCCACCGTGGAAGTGGTGTCGTCCACGGTCGCCTACCTCTTTACACCGTTGACCTCCTCGCGCCGTGTCGTGCCGGCACTGTTGGTGACCACCGACGGCGCGCGGACGTTCCGTCGGGCCGCGCCGCCCACGGGCGTGGGCCTGGCCTCGCCGCTGCTCCGGCTGCACTTCGCGTCCCCGACCGTCGGGCTCGCGATCCTGGGCGGGACCGGAACGCGCGCGACCCTGCTCGCCACGAGCGACGGGGCGCGCACCTGGCACGCGGTCACCCTTCCGGACGCCCGCCCGGTCGACCAGGTCGCCGGCCACGGCACCCGCCTGTATGTCGAAACATCGGCGTGCGGGTCGAGTGGGCCCTGTTCCAACGTGCGCGCCTACACGGCGACCTCTGTAACCGGCCCGTGGCACCGCGTGTTCTCCGCGGCGCCGACCACCGGGACCGGGGGCACGGCAGTCGCCGGGTGGGGGGACACGGTCTGGCTGAGCCTGGGCATCGGCGGTCCCGCGCCCAGAACGTTCCGCTCCACCGACGGGGGCGCGACGTATTCGGCGGCCCCGGCGGCCCCGTGTCTGGGAGAAACCGCCGTGGCGACGTCCGTCCATGTCGTGTGGAACTCGTGCGCGACGGGGATGATGATGGGGTTCTCCCGCTCCGAGGACGGTCGCCCCGACGTGAACCTTCCGATGAGCGGCGCAGGCACCGGCGACACCTTCCTCAACGCCCTGACCGACGACACCGCTGTGTCGGCACCGCTCTCGGTGACCAAGCGGGCCTGTATCTGAGCACCGACCGCGGGACCCACTTCACCCGGCTGGCCGCTAGATCGGAGGCGTTCACGAACTCCGGGCACAGCCTTGACGACATGGCCTTCCTCACCCCCCCGTCGGGCTCGCCATCACCGACGCCAGCGCGCTGCACCTCACGACCAACGGCGGACGCACGTGGCAGCTGGTCCGGCTGCCCGCGGGGTCCTGAACCCGTCGGTGTGGGCGACTCCCGACGTCGGAGACGGAGGCAACCGAGCGCGCCGACGGGCTTACAAGAGCCTGGCACGAGGGGGAGGCAGTGGGCAGCCATCTCCATGTTTTCCCACCCGATGACGTCGAAGGAGTTTCTCGCGTCAATGGGGGTGCTGCCGAACGGGCGGAGACCAGCCGCGGGTACACCACCTGAGACCACACGGCGTCGGGGGTCCTGTACACCACGTTGCTGCCATGTCCCTGCGGGTTCCTGGATACTCCCGTGACCGCGATTCTCTTCGTGGCAAGGAAATCGGCTGCTGCATCTTTGATCGTGACCTTGACGACCACGATACGGATTTCTGTGTGCCCCGCCGGTATGACGCGTCGCGCCGTGCCGGGGTCATCGGGTCGCCCTTCAGCCGACTACGGGCTCACGTAGATGGAGTGCATCTTTGGCTTCCTGCTCGGTCAGCAGGCCAAGGACCAGCCCTGAGTGCATGAGCACCCAGTCGCCGGGCCGAACGGGGTCGGTCATGGTGAGCAGTGAGGCGGTGATGACCCGGTAACCATCGTCGACCTCGACGCAGCCGGCAGCATCAGCGGCGGTGACCTGGCCCACCGTGCCGAGGCACATCAGGGCGCCCCGTCCGGGTCATCGATCGCGTCGAGCACGGCGACGGCAGCGGCCGGCACGGCTGTCGCGACGGTCTCTGACAAAGGGGCGCCGTGGGCGAACTGCGCAGCCTCGACGCCGACGACCACAAGCCTTCGGGGAAGCCGGCCGAGAGAGCGGGCGAGCTCCACGACGGCGGCGAGACCCAGAGCATGGGTGCCTCCGGCAGCCCAGCCTCCGGCGGGCAGCTTCTGCGCGACCGCGTCGATGATGTGGATGTCGCCGGGAACGCCGCCTGAGCTGATTGCGTCGGTGAGGATGACGGTGTCCTCGGGATCCCAGGCGTCGAGCGCCTCGCTGGGGTCGTCGAACTCGAGCACGTTGACGCCGACGCGCTCAGCCGCCACCTCGCGGGCAACCGCAACACCCACGGCGTCGTCGCCACGGTCCGGGTTGCCGAGACCGATGACGAGCACCTGCCCGGTCACCGGTCCTCCACCGTGAGGTCGAGGAAGTGCGTCGCACAGGAGATGCACGGGTCGTAGTTGCGAATCGCCTGCTCGCACTGCCGGACCAGCTCGTCGCGCGGGAGGTCGAGGCGGTCCTGCACGAACACCCGCAGGTCCGCCTCGATGCTCCGCTGGTTCTGCGAGGTGGGCGGCACGATGGTGGCGTCGAGGATCGTGCCGTCCTCGGCGAGCTCGTAACGGTGGTACAGCAATCCGCGCGGCGCCTCGGTCGCGCCGTACCCGATCCCTGCGCGCGGCGGGACGTCCACGAACGGCGCCGCGGCACCTTCCCAGCCGTCGATGATCCGCAGGGCCTCGTCGGTCGCGTGGACCAGCTCGACGGCACGGACGACGATCCGACTGGAACGGGTTGCGGCACTCGTCTCCCAGCCCTGCGTCGCGCGCGGCCTCCTGGGCGAGCGGGCCGAGCTGGTCGTGGTTGAGCGCGTAGCGTGCCAGCGGCCCCACGACATACAACTCCTGGTCGTCGAGCCGGGCGTGCAACGCGTTGGACCTGGCGACGTGCTCCTCAACGACATGGGTTCCGAAGTCCGCGACCTCGAAGGCGCGGCCGGTGCTCGTGACCACCGAACCGCCCTCAAGGGGGTACCCGTGAGGTGACCGCAGCGCGACGTACTCCTGGTGCTGGACCATGTCGGGGAAGTCGAAACCGGCCACCAGGCGGACAGTCTCGACGGCGTCGTCGCGGGCGCGTTCCAGCGCGGGACGGATGCCGCGGAGCTCCTGGGGGGTCGGGAGCCGGTAGAAGCCACCGACGCGGACGTTGACGGGGTGGATCGCGCGTCCCCCGACGAGGGTCATCAGAGCGTTGCCGGCCTTCTTCAGCCGCAGTCCACGTTCGACGACGGGGCCGTGGTCGGCGGCCATCTCGATCGCGCCGGGGTAGCCCAGGAAGTCAGGCGCGTGCAACAGGTAGATGTGCAGCGCGTGGCTCTCGATCCACTCGCCGCAGTAGAGGAGGCGACGCAGCAGCCGCAGCTCCTCCGGAACTGTTACGCCGCAAGCGCTTTCGATGGCCAGGCAAGAGCTCATCTGGTAGGCGACCGGGCAGATCCCGCAGATGCGGGCAGTGATGTCCGGCGGTTCCGTCCACGCCCGCCCGCGCAGGAACGCCTCGAAGAACCGGGGTGGCTCGAAGATCTGCAGCTCGACGTCGGCCACGAGGCCGTCCTTGACGACGACGTGCATGCTTCCCTCGCCCTCAACCCGGGCCAGGTTGTCCACGTGCAGGACGTGATCGCCCTGGGTGAGCTTGTGCGTCACGAGGTCACCTCCTCTCGCCGTTCACTGTCATGGCGCTCGCTCTCGCGTCTGAATGGCTCGGCGCCGGCGTTGAAGGTGCGGAAGATGCGGAGCACCTGGGCCTCGTCCATGCCGAGCACTCCCAGCCGGTTTGCCAGGGACCCGGTGTTCGGGGTGTCCTGAGGGCCGAAGCAGCCGTAGCAGCCTCGCGAGTAGGCCGGGCACAGGGCGCCACACCCTGCTTGCGTGACCGGTCCGAGGCACGGCGTCCCGTGAGCGACCGCGACGCAGATCGCGCCACGACGCTTGCACTCGACGCACACGCTGTTCGTGGGGATGCGGGGTCGGCGCTCCTGGACGAAGGCGGCCAGAACCTCGAGGAGCTGCCTGGAGTCGATCGGACAGCCGTGCAGCTCGTAGTCGACGGTCACGTGCGCGGCGATGGGGGTGGAACGCTCGAGGGTCTCCACGTACTCCGGGTGGGCGTAGACGATCGAGCGGTACTCCGCGACGTCCGCGAAGTTGCGAAGCGCCTGGATGCCGCCGCTGGTCGCGCAGGCACCGATCGTGATCAGCAGTCGGGAGACGCGGCGGATCTCGAGGATGCGTTCGGCGTCAGCCGGAGTAGTCACCGAGCCCTCGACGAGCGAGACGTCGTAGGGGCCCTCGACCACAGAGCGGGTGGCCTCCGGGAAGTAGGCGATCTCGACCTCCCCTGCCAGCGGGATGAGCTCGTCCTCGCAGTTGATCAGGGTGAGCTGGCAGCCGTCGCAGGAGGCGAACTTCCAGACGGCCAGCTTCGGGTGGCGGTGTTCTGTCATGTCAAACCTCCCGGAGTCCGAGGAGCCCCGTGACCTGGGCGTAGGGCAGCACCGGGCCGTCGACACACACGAACAGCTCGCGGTACTGGCAGTGTCCGCACAGACCGACCCCGCAGCGCATGTTGCGCTCGAGCGAGACCCGGATGCGACTGGCGCGAACGCCCCGCGCGACGAGCGCCAGAGCGGTATGCCGCATCATCACCTCGGGACCGCAGATGAGGGCGAGAGTGGACCTGGGATCGAACCCTGCCCGCGCGACGAGGGTCGTCACGAGCCCGACGCGACCGGTCCAGGTTGTCGGGCCGTAGTCGACCGTGACGAGGACCTCGACCCCTTGCTCTTGCCACTGACCCAGCTCGTCGGTGAAGAGCAGCTCGTCGGGGCTTCGGGCGCCGTAGAGGACGACCACCCGGCCATAGTCGGCCCGGTGGGCGAGCACCTCGAGCACCGCCGGGCGCAGAGGCGCCAGCCCGATGCCTCCAGCGACGAAGACGACGTCTCCGGGGCGTGCGTCGGACACGTCCCAGCCCGTCCCGTACGCCCCCCGTACGCCCAGGACGTCGCCGACCGATGCGCGGGCGAGGGCGTGGGTCACAGCGCCGACGTCTCGCACGGTGTGCTGCAGCGGGCCGGCGACGTGTGCCTCACCGCTGACAGAGATCGGCACCTCTCCGACGCCAAAGGCTGACAGCATTGTGAACTGGCCCGGGGTGAAGGCAAGAGGGACACCGTCATTGGGCTCCAGCAGGATGGTGAAGGTGTCCGCGGTGTCCTGGCGCCGATCCACGAGGCGGAACAGTCTCGGGACCATCGCGCCTTCGACCGGCTGCAGTGCAGTCGCCTCAGCGAGACGCGGCATCGGTGGCTCCACGGGTGCCGTAGAGGTCGAGCAGCCGCACCTGGGCCGCCACCAACCGCCCGTTCATCACCTTGGAGACACGCTGCATGAGCTCGTATCCCAGGCGAGGGTCCTGCTCGCACTTACCGCGCAGGCATGCCCCGTCGAAGGCGACCACGCCGGTGGCCTCGGCGGCGCGGGCGTCGAACGTCGAGCGGTATGGCGGCACGAGCCACGACCAGCCCACGACATCGCCTTCATCCGCAGTGTCGAGCACCAATGTTCCCGTGGAGGGACCGTGCACCTCGATGGCGACCCGGCCGCGCCGGACGACGAAGAACCGGTCAGCCGGGTCACCCTCGCGACACAGGTACTGGCCGGCGGCGATGCTGATGTTGGTCGCGCAACCAGCGACCAGCGCCAGCGTTGGCGCGTCCAGCCCCCCAAAGAAGGGGTGGTCGGGCAGGTATTGCTCGATGGTGCGCATGTCAGTCCTTTCCTGAGCGGATGGCCGCGACCTCTGCGGTGAGGTCGATTGCGGCCGGGCACCACGTGATACAGCGGCCGCAGCCGACGCATCCCGACGTGCCGAACTGGTCCACCCACGAGGCGAGCTTGTGCGTGGCCCACTGGCGGTAGCGCGACTTCACCGAGGTGCGGACGCTTCCGCCGTGGAGGTAGGAGAAGTCGGTGGTGAAGCAGGAGTCCCACACACGCCATCGCTCGGACGTGCTTCCGGTGAGGTCGCTGACGTCGTCCACGGAGGTGCAGAAGCATGTGGGACATACCAGTGTGCAGTTCGTGCAGGACAGGCACCGGCTCGCCACGTCGTCCCACCGAGGGTGCTCGGTGTGTACGTACAACAGGTCGCGCAACCCATCGGTATCAAGAGAACGCCCCATGTGCTGCGACGCCACAGCCCCAACGTCGCGGGCTGCGAGATGGTCGTGTTCGGCGGCTGCCAGAACCTCGTCACTTCCCGCTCGGGCCGTCAGCTCGTCGAGGACCTGCTGGCCGCGGTCGCTGCCCGCGACGACGAGGAAGCGGTGCCCGGCCTGGTCGAGCAGCTCGGTCAGCGCGAGATCGAAGCCCTCATCAGGAACCGGTCCCGTGCCCATGGAGACGCAGAAGCACGTGCCCCCTGGAGCCGAGCAGGTCACCGCGACAACGAAGTTGGCCTGGCGTCGCGCAACATATGCCGCGTCAGTCACGGCCCGCTGCGCGAGGACGCGGTCGTGGATCGCAATCGCATGCAGGTCGCAGGACCTTACGCCGAACAGGGCCAGGCGCGGAGGGTTGACGACAGCCGCATCGACCTCCACCTCGGTGCCGGTCCGTCGTCCGCTCCACAAGAGCTCTCGAGAGGGGAACAGCAGCGCCTTCCAGGCCTGAGGACCGACGGCGTAGCCGAACAGCGCCTCGTCACCGCGCTGGCGCAACCGGTAGCTGCCAGCATCCTGGAGGTCTCCCATCCCGCGCGGAAGCTGATCGACGGACTCGATCTCGGCATGGACGACCGCGCCGTCCTTGACAGTCGGTCCCATCACGACCCACCCCCGCTTGCGGAGCAGGTCGATAAGGCGCTGCAGCCCAGGAACGAGCAGGACAACTCCTCCACTTTCCAACATCTCGACCACGAGCGCCTCCGCGACGATCCTCCAGCGGACGGCTCACCGACCGTCAGGACCAAGGTCCCCCCTTCGGCCGCCGCATCACCTTGCTCACACCGGACCCTCAATCCACCCTCTGTTGCCGCGAGCTCGCTGTGCGTCGTGTCAGCGCGGGTCGGGGCGGTCAACGTTCCAGTGCTGCGCGACCGTAGCCAGCCGCGTTCCGTCCTCGCGCGTTCGCAGCACGAACCGGCTGATCACCCGTTGGCTGCCCTGGTGGTCGCCATTGAGCAGATCGGCTGCCGCTCCTGAGACAGTCCCCCTCCCAAATTCAACATCGGTAGGGTCGCTTCGTGTCCGCATCCGGAGATCGATCGATGTGAACTGGGGTGAGCTGATCGACGTCCCCCAAGCCGAGTTGTCAACGGCTCGTCTCACTCTGGAGCCGCTCACGGAGGCTCACTCAGACGAGGCTTTGGCGATGTTTGCCGACCCAGAGCTGAGCCGTTACATGTCGATCGATCTCAGCGTTGGGGAGAACGCCCGTGCGATGCTGGAGCGTCGATTGGCCTACTCGGGCCCACCGGCTCTGGGGCACTGGGCGATCCGCGAGTCGAACGGCCTTGTGGGGATCGCCCACCTTCGCCCATCATTCGAGCTCCGGCCGGAGTTGATCGAGATCGGCTGGTTCGTCGATACCTCGCAGACCAACCGCGGTATCGCCGCCGAGGCCGGAGCCGCGCTCCTGGAGTACGGCCTGTCGACCTTGGGCCTCCCTGCGATCTGGGCGCTGATCGATGCACGCAACCGCGCCAGCACGAAGGTCGCGCAGCGGCTGGGGTTCATCCGGGTCGGTGCCGGCCATCACTACGGTGCCCCGCACGAGATCAGCGTTGCTCTACCTGGTTTTCGGCATACCCGTGAGGTCTGAGAACGCGACAGCTCAGGTGTTTCCTAACAGCGCTGAAAGCGCCCGCACGGACCGCCAATGATCGGGGTTGAGGACCGCCCTGAACAGGATCGGTTGATGTCCTCGTTCACGATTCGTACCGCGGTTTCGGCCGATGTCGACGCTGTACTCGCGTTCTGGCGCGCGGCCGCCGAGGACACCAACCGATCGGACACCCGTGCGGGTGTGCAGGCCATGCTCGCCCGGGACCCCGAAGGGCTCATCCTCGCCGAGGACCCCACAGGTATCGCTGGCTCGCTCATCGCCGGCTGGGACGGATGGCGATGCCACCTCTACCGGCTCGCGGTACGGTCGGACCGTCGGCTCCAGGGCATCGGCAGAGCACTGCTGGACGCAGCCGAGCAGCGATTTACGGCCGTAGGCGCCCGCAGGGCTGACGTGATGGTGCTCGCTGACAACGAGCTCGGCCAACAGGCGTGGGTGGCGGCCGGCTACCAGCGCCAGCCGGAATGGTCCCGCTGGGTGAAGTTCCTACCGCAGGCTGAGCCTGAGCGGGCGGCGGCGGTTCCGGAGGTCGGCCGATGAGGGCCCTCCCGCTTCGACCGCAGGACGGTCCGTCCGTCTTCAAGGAGATTCTCGAAAACCTCCCTTCGTTTTGGGGTGAGCGCGATATGCGGGCCCAGCACCAGCCGGTGTGGCTGCGCCAGTTCGCCTCCGACGCGGTCGTCGTGCGCCAGGAGGGCGTCCTGGTCGGCTACCTGCTGGGTGCAGTCAGCACCCACGGACTTGCGTACGTCCAGCTGATCGCGACGCGGATGGACTGGCGAGGTCGCGGGTTGGGGAGGCTTCTGTACGACGCCTTCCTCATTGAGGCTCGGCGGCGTGGGGCCCACCGGGTCGAGGCCATCACCTCGACGACCAACCCCGGCTCCATCGCCTTCCATCAACGGCTCGGATTCTCCGCCGAGGTCGTCCAGGACTACGCCGGGCCAGGGCATTGCCGCCTTCTCCTCAGCCGGTCCCTTCTGCCTGACGGTCACTGACCTGGAGGCCGGCCTGCGAGCGGGGCTACAACGTCCTCACCCTCACCGACTGCGCCGCGGCGACCTCGGGCGAGGAGCAAGACAACGCCATCGCGAGGGACTACCCGATCTTCTCCCACCATGTGTCATCGATGGAGTTCCTCGCCTCGCTGGAGGGTGCTGCGGAGCTGGCCGGGACCAACCGCAGCTATACGACCTGAGACCCCTTTTTGGCGTGTTTGCCCTTCATCCATCTGAGGTGCGTGTCAGACTCGGGTTGGCGTAGGCTGCCCTCTCAACGTCCTTGCTTTCCAGGCCCCGAACGCGAGGGCCTCTGTCACCGACGATGGGGGTGAGGATGTCTCTTCCCGGTGGTTTGGGTTCCGGACAACCGGCATGAGCCCGATCGTCTTCTGGGCGTCCCTCGCGCTCACCCTGGTTGTCGGCATCGCCATCGGCATCGCCATGGCCAGGTTCAACGCGGCCGGGCCCACGACCCCAGAGCGCGCCTCGCGTGCGATGGTGGTGCACCACGAGCTGCGCCAGGCCCTGGATCGCGACGAGCTCGTGCTCCACTACCAGCCCAAGATTGAGCTCGGCACCGGCCGGGTCAGCTGCCTCGAGGCCCTCGTTCGGTGGCAGCACCCCGAACGCGGGCTGCTCACGCCTGAAGAGTTCGTTCACGTCGCAGAGCAGCGTTCCGAGCTGATCGCGTCCTTGACGGGGTGGGTGCTGCGGCGTGCGCTTGCGGACTACAACGCGTGGACGGCGGCCGGCCACGACTGGACGGTCGCGGTCAACATCACAGCCCAGGACCTTGAGTCGCTGAACTTCGCGGGCACCGTCGGCCAGATCCTGCAGGAGGCGGGCGTGTCACCCGACCGGCTTGCGCTCGAGGTGACCGAGACCGCGCTGGCGTCCAAGGCGGAGCTGGCCGGCCAGGTCGTCGGTGCCCTGGCCGCACAGGGCATCGTCATGTCCATCGACGACTTCGGCACCGGCTTCACGAGCCTGTCCCAGCTCCGCACCCTGAAGGTGTCGGAGGTCAAGATAGCCAGAACATTCATTGCGGCCCTCCCGGGCGACCGCGCCAGGGTGCGTTCACTGATCGATCTTGGGTCCAGCCTCGGATGCCTGGTCACCGCCGTGGGCGTGGAATGGCAGGAAGTCTCCGACTGGCTGCTGGACGCAGGGTGCGACCACGGACAGGGGTATCTCTGGCTGCGAGCCCGTGCATGGTCCGAGGTCTCCCAGGTATTCGGCCCGGGTGGCCGGCAACGACTGAGATGAACGAATTTCGCCGGACCGACTGACTTTTGGACGTCGTCGAGTTCAGTGACGGGCACACTCCGCACGTGGAGGCAATGTCGACGACACGATTCGTCCCAGGGGGTGTTCTCGTCCAATTGGCCTCCCCAGCCTCAGGAGTCGCAGTATCGTCGACGTGCTGCGCTGGTCCTCCCACGTGGGCCAGAGGTTCAGGGGCCGCACTTGACCCACCGTGCACCAACCCGCCAGGAGCTTCCGTTGGCCCCTCGCCCCAAGCTGTTGCGCATCCTCGCAGGCACGCTCACCGTCGCCCTGGCCACAGTCACGAGCTCCCTGATGATCGCCCCCAGCGCGGGCGCGTCCCCGCAACCAACCGTCGGACTCAGCGCATCTGGCAATGACATCTCGTGGCCCCAGTGCCCCAAGGGTATGGGCATCCCCACCCGGCGCACCCAGGGCCAGCCTTTGCCCCGCGCAGACGCCACGTTCGTCGTGATGGGCCTGACCAACGGGCCCGGGTTCTACCCGAACCCCTGTCTGGCTGCTCAGGTCGCCTGGGTCAAGGCCCGCCACCTCTGGGCCGCGGCTTACAGCGTCATCACCTACCCCACCACTGCGCAGATGACCACGTACGGCGGCACCGGGACACTCACCGAGCGGCTCAGGCGGGTCGGTTCGGCTCAGGCCGCCTTCAACGTTGCCACCATGCGTGAGGTCGGTCTGAAGGTCCCGATGGTCTGGGTGGACGTCGAGCCGTACCGGGTCGCGCCGTGGTCGAAGAGCCACGCCAGCAACAACGCCGTGATCGATGGCGTCCTCGCGGGCTACAAGGCGGCAGGGCTTCGCACCGGCATCTACTCCTATGACGGCGGCTGGGGCCAGATCACCGGCGGCCGCTCGCTCCCCAGCCTGCCGACCTGGGTTCCTGTGGGCCCGAGGGGGCGTAGCGCCGCTGCGGCTCGCTGCGCCGTGAAGAGCTTCAGCGGCGGTCCGACCTGGATCACCCAGTGGACCGGCGACTCCCGCGACTACGACCTCACCTGCCCGGGGATCACCGGACAGGCCGCGGGTGGGAACCCCCTGACGCCATACATGAGCATGCGTCTGGTGCAGGGTTCGCACGGTGCAGCGGTCAGTGCGCTGCAGCGACGCTTGGGTGGGCTCATCGCTGACGGACAGTTCGGGCCCTTGACGACGGCCAAGGTTCTTGCCTTCCAGCGCTCCGCGCACCTCGTGGCGAACGGGGTCGTCGCCAGCACCGTGTGGCGCAGGCTCGGTGCGGGCTCTGGCACGACCACGCCGGCAAAGCCCGGCAGGATGACCAGCCTCTTCGCGTCGACCTGACCGGAGCTCAGAAGTCCTTCGGCCGCATGGTCCTTGGGGTCGCGCAGGTTCTGGGGCTGGTCAGCCGCTGGGTCAGCCCGAATCCGGCGATGGCGAGCGCCAGGACAGCCTGGGACACGTCATGCGGGGCCATGCTCAGTACCGCCGCGGCACCCACCACGCTCAACGCTGCGACTGCGGCGCAGGGAGTGCACCCGAGGTCGAGCCGGCGCCCCGCACCGGGCTGCGGCAGGTAGGTCGCCAGGGTGGTTGCGGCCGCAAGGGCGACCACGGCAACGAGTGCGTCCCATCCAGCCCCGGCGCCAGGCGCCCAGCCTCCGGCAGCTGCCACCCAGATCGCGAACAGCACCGGGGACAGCACCGCCACGGCCACGAGCCTGCGCGACGTCCATCCCGCTCCGGCGTTTGCAAACCCTCGGCGTGCCAACGGTTCGCCAGAATGCTCCATCGTGGAGGGGCGGTGACTCATCGCCGCCTGCCGATCAGCGGCAGGTGCAACGCTGTGCCGGGGGAACTTTTGCCAAGACGGCATCACTGTGCCTGCCGCAGCCGGACCAGGTGATCTTTCCGCAGCGGGCACAACGGGCAGGACTACACATGAGCAACTCCTCGATGGTTCTGGTTGACAGAACCACTATACCCCAGTGGGTATATCTCCAAAAGTGGAGTCGACGGCCAGGCCGGAGACGAACAGCTCCCAACGTGCCCCTCCGGCCCGCTTCGCCTGGTACATCGCCGCGTCGGCTTGGTGAAGCAGGTCCTCGGCCAGGACTGCTTCACCGCTGATGACCACCCCCATGCTGGCGGTTACGGTCCGGCCGCCGATCTGCAGCGGGGGGTGGAGCAGGGAACCCAACACCCGGTCAGCCGGGGCAGCCGGCAGCCCGTCATCAGCCCCCACGGTCAGCATCAGGAACTCGTCACCGGCGAACCGCGCGACCGTATCCCCTGGTCGAACAACCGACAGCAACCTGGCCGCAACATCCCGGAGGAGCTGGTCGCCCGCACTGTGTCCAAGGGTGTCGTTCACCGTCTTGAACGCGTCAATATCGATGAAGTACACCGCGATTCGACGACGGGAGCGAACCGCGTCGGCAAGCGACTGATCGAGCCGGTCGAGGAACAGCGTGCGGTTCGGCAGCCCGGTCAGCGGGTCGTGCAGCGTCTGGTGGGTCAGCAGGTGCTGGGTCTCCTGGAGGGTCATGTTGACCTTGCGCAGCTCGGTCAGCCTCCCGGTCAGCTCGGCGTTGAGACCATGGTTCTGTTCGGTGAGCGCGTTGAAGTCGGCGGCCAGGGACCTGAGCTCGGCCGAGCCCTGGTCCTCGCGAGCTCTTGCGTCGGACTCGCCCCCCTGCTGGCGGGTCATGGTGTCACGCAGCTCAGCCATCGGCCGGCTCATCGATCGCGCAGCCCGGTGCCCGAGGACTGACGCCAGGGCCAACGCCATGAGGGTGACGGCGATGCTGGTCGCCGTCCCGCGTGACCCCGTTGTCTGTGCAGCGCTGCGGGCCTGGTCACGCTCGGCCGTGAGGTGACCGCCGAGCGCGGTGTTCGCCTCACGGAAGCTGGCGAACAGGGCGTCACCGTGCGAGACATCCGTGCGCTCGCCCCGCGCCACAGCGGACTGGGTGTTCACCGCATAGGTCCACCACTGCTGAATCGCAACGCGCTGGCGGGTCTCGAGACTGGCGTCCAGATCGTTGTCGTCTGCGCCGGTCGAAAGGACCAGCTTCTCGTGAAGCGTCGTCTGCGCTGCCATCGTTCGTGCTTGGGCACCGCGGTAGGGCCTCAGCAGACCCGGGTCAAGGGAAGCCTGATAGCCGAGGAGTCCAGTCTCGGCGTCGGTCATCGCTTGAAGAACCTGAGCGTTGGTATCGAAGGCGGGGCCGATGGCACGGGTCAACCGGTTGACCTCGTTTGCCTGGATCTGCAGGGCCCCGACGGTGATCACGCAGACCACAAGGAGCAAGACCCACAGCAAGGCGATCAAGCGGCGCAAGCGGGCGGCGATGTGCAGCCCCTCGCCCGCCGGTCGGTGACGCGGGCGCATGGACCATGCGACCTGCGTCATCAACCTGTGTTTCACGAACGCGTCTCCTGCTGGGCCGCCTCATGTCCAAACAACGGGTCTGGCAAATCTAAAGACCTGGCCGGTATCAGGTAACGAATATGCCAGCTTGGGCAACAAGTCCGCCCGTACGGGTGACGACTCTTTGGGCCGAACGGACGATGACGAAATACCACACATGGCGTACTACCGGCATATCCGGACAGCATTCGTGAAACGGGTCCGGTCGCCCATCCGTCCGGTCAGATCACGGCCTTCGCCAGCGCAGACAGCGAGGCCGGGAAGCACTGCTCGGGTGGGTTGACGAGGCCCGCGCCGACCTGACCGGTGCCGGCGACGGCCCCCGCCATACCTGTGTTGATCTGGGGCAGGATGCCTGTGCGCACCACTCGCGTGACGTCGATTCCCGTTGGCGTGCCACGGAACTCAAGGATCGGGACCTGGTATGCCGGGTGCTCGCCAAGGGTGATCTCGTACATCGTGCGCGTGGTCCGCAATGCCATCGGGACGTCCCCGCCGACGAACCGCACGATTGCCGGTGCCGCGGCCATGGCGAAGCCGCCGATCCCTGCTGTCTCGGTGATCGCCGAGTCGCCGATGTCGGGGTTGGCGTCGGCCGGACCGAAGTTGCCCAGGAACAGACCTTCGGGGGTGTTGGCGGGTCCGGTGAACCACTGGTCGCCGGTTCCGGAGGTCTGGATGCCGAAGTCGGTGCCGTTTCTGGCCATCGCCACGACCATGGTCGACCCCGGAACATCGCGGGCAGCGTCGGTGGCCAGCTTGCAGGCGGGCATCCCGAGATTGAGGAAGAAGTGCTCGTTGGCTCCGGCGAACCGAACCGCTTCGGCGATGTCGGAGGCTGGGGCATCGACCGTGATCAGCGAGGGCAGCAGGTCCCGCAGGGCGATCAGCGATCCGGCCCGGTTGCGGTTGTGGCCCTCGTCGCCCATCTGCAACATCGCCGCGATGATCGCCCTGACGTCCAGGGGCCCGTGCGCCCGGACGGCCTGTTGCAGCAGAGGGCCGAGCACGCGCGACATCCAGTGCAGCCGGTCGATGACCTCGGGGCCGTAGGCGCCGTAGCGCAGCACCTTGCCCAGACCCTCGTTCAGGGAGCAGTACGCCGTGCCGCCGTGGACCGGGTCCCTCAGCTCGAACATCCACATCGAGGGCGAGACGATGCCGGCCATCGGCCCGACGGTCCTGTGGTGGTGGCAGGGGTCAAGCGTGATGCGGTCGCCAGAGACGAGAGCGGCCTCGGCCTGCTCGGGCGTCTCGGCCAACCCCTCATAAAGCATGGCGCCGATGAGGGCCCCGCGCATCGGACCTGACGCCCGCTCCCAGTCCATCGGTGGTCCCGCGTGGAAGAATGTCCCCTTCTCCATGCCAAGGCACTCGTGGGCAGGGCGTACGTCGACCAGCTCGGCTCCGGCGGACATGAGTCTGGAGACCGCCAAGGCGTTTGCGGCCTCGCGGCGTGGGTCGCTCATCACCGTGGCCAGGTCGGCGTTGGTGCCCGTCATCGGTGGTCGCCAGTCCACCTCTGTCACCTGCGCCGCCTGGCCTCGAAGGGCATCCGCGAACAGGCCGACCCCGGCGGTGACCATCGATGGCTCGCGGCTCAGCAGCCCGTGCAGTGGTGGCGTAAAAGATGTCGGGTCGTCAGTCATCGCGAGGCCTCTTCCCGGGCCGAGGCGCTGGTGAGCAGGGTCAGTGCATGTC
>DATCQG010000356.1:0-1543 GCA_036569625.1 Dermatophilaceae bacterium
TGTGGGCGACGACGAACGCGTTGACGAGGACGCGCCGGTCCAGGAGGTCGACCCGCTGGCCGGCCCGATGGCGGGCGCGCCTGACGCGGTGCTGGTCCGCTTCGGCTGAACCTGCCGTCGTGTCCGGACCGGGCGATTTCAGGCGCGGGGGCAGTTGCCGGTACCCTCGTGGGGTTCGCCTCGGCATACCCCTCCGTCGCCTGCTGCCGACCCATTGTCGGTGGCCCCTGACATGGTGTTTCGAGGTGGGACGCTGCAACCCTCCTGTCACGGAAGGACCGTGACCGCTCTAGACCGAAGGAGGTGGGTTATCAGCATGCGTCAGTACGAACTCATGATCATCCTCGACCCCGATCTCGAGGAACGCACGATCTCGCCCTCGCTCGACAAGTTCCTGTCCGTCGTCACCAAAGACGGTGGCACCGTGGACAAGGTCGACCTGTGGGGCAAACGCCGTCTGGCCTACGACATCAAGAAGAAGTCCGAGGGCATCTACGCCGTCGTCAACTTCAGCGCGGAGTCGGCCACGGCAAAGGAACTGGACCGTCAGCTCGGCCTGAACGAGTCCATCCTGCGGACCAAGCTCCTGCGCCCCGGCGCCTGAATCTCCGACGCCTTCCCGAATCAAAAGGACTCAACCATGGCTGGCGACACCGTCATCACGATCATCGGCAATCTCACCGCCGACCCCGAGCTGCGCTTCACCCCCTCGGGTGCTGCCGTGGCCAACTTCACCGTTGCCTCGACCCCGCGTCAGTTCGACCGGACGAGCAACGAGTGGAAGGACGGCGAGACCCTGTTCATGCGTTGTTCGGTGTGGCGTGACGCGGCAGAGAATGTCGCCGAGTCGCTGCAGCGTGGAGCGCAGCGTGCTGGTCTCTGGCCGGCTGAAGTCTCGTTCGTACGAAACCAAGGAAGGCGAGAAGCGGACCGTCATCGAGATGGACGTGGACGAGGTCGGCCCATCCTTGAAGTACGCCACAGCCAAGGTCAACAAGACCCAACGGGGCACCGGAGGCGGCGGCTTCAACGGCGGCGGCGCTGGTGCTCCTGCCAGCGGTGGTGGCCAGAACGCTGGCTCAGCTGCTGCCTCTGGCGGCCAGAGCACCGAAGACCCATGGGCCACCGGTTCTCCTGCTGCCGCAAACACCGGCGGCGGTCAGTCGTCGGGTCCGCAAGGTGGTTGGGGCAAGGGTCCGTCCTACGACGAGCCCCCCTTCTAGGTCGCGGATCACCCCGCAGCTTTCAGGCGATACGGCCTCACACAGTCCTGGACCAGAAGTCAGAGGTCCCGGGCCACAGCTCAGATATGTAGTTCTGCCATCCCAGGGGTGAAAACCCTGGGCTCCTCTCAAGAATGGAGAGCACCACGATGGCCAAGCCCGTTGTGCGCAAGCCCAAGAAGA
Organism: Dermatophilaceae bacterium; assembly: GCA_036569625.1. Lineage (GTDB taxonomy): Bacteria > Actinomycetota > Actinomycetes > Actinomycetales > Dermatophilaceae > UBA4719. Next base: position 1,407 of record DATCQG010000356.1, read on the forward strand.
AGGCCAACCCGCTCAAGGCGGCGAAGGTCGAGAACATCGACTACAAGGACACCGCGCTCCTGCGCAAGTTCATCTCCGACCGCGGCAAGATCCGCGCTCGCCGGGTGACAGGTGTTACTGCCCAGGAACAGCGTCTC
>DATCQG010000357.1:0-3998 GCA_036569625.1 Dermatophilaceae bacterium
CACGCGCTCCCTTTCCGATCAGGCGCAGCACTCCATCGCCCACGAGTCGATCGATCGCGTTCTGAGCGTTGCTGGTGGCAAGGGACAGTTCCCTGGCCACCATCGGCATATCGATCGCTGGATGCTGGATCAACAGATCTGCCAGCCGGTGGGCGGCAGCTCCTTTGCGAGCCGTGATGAGGCCGGCCCAACCGGCTCGCGCAGTCTGCAGGTCGGCGGCGAGGCGGCGGCCGTTGCCGATTGCTGGGAAGGTCGCTTCCGACATGACCTTGACGATGGGCTCGGGGTCACCGCCGCGGTAGGCGGTCAATGCGGCGAAGTAGGTACCGGTATCCCCGAGCAGCCCCGCCGACACGGGCACGATCACCGACCTGGCCAGTCCGCCGGCCTTCAACAGCGCGTGGACCAGAGCACGCCCGACCCTGCCGTTGCCATCAGGGAAGGGGTGGATGGTCTCGAATTGCGCATGTGCGATCGCAGCGTGGGTCAGAACCGGGATATCTGTTCGAGCCATGAACGTGGACAGGTCTGCCATCCCGGCAGGCACGCGGTCATGGTGTGGAGGGATGAAGTCGGCTTCGTGCGGCCCGAAACGGCTGCCGCCGATCCACACCTGCTGCTCGCGCCAGCGACCGGCAATCTCGGGCCAGTGCGGCTCCATCAACACCCGGTGCATGGCCAGGATCGCGTCGCCGTCGAGCCGCTCGGCCAGAGCCAGCGCGGCTTGCATCGCGCGGACGTTGCTCACGATCAAGTCGGCGTTGTTGCGTCCGGTGCGGCCTAGGTCAGCCAGCGCAATCGCCCGCGCACTCGAGGTGAGCTGCTCGATCTGCGACGACGAGGCCGACTCGCTGCGCAGGAGTAGTGGGGCGAAGGCCATGGCCGACGGGCCGAACTCGGCATCGAATCGGGCGATCTCTGTGGCCGCCTCCGTCGCCAAGGCCGATGTCTCAGCACCCACGGGCACCCCAGCCAGATCAGCGATGTTCGCGGGGACGGCCGCCCGATAGTCCCCACGGTGTGCGGCTCGCACACGCCGCGGAACCGGCAGGTCTGGATCGTAGTCCCAAGGTCGCCGTTCGAACCGCACGGGAGGCCATGCCCGCGAAGTTGAATTCACGTTCATCCACGCACACTATCACTGGTTAGGGCGGTATCCGATGATATCCTGCCTTCCGGTCTTCGCAACTGCCGAATTGCCCTTTATGAAGTTGAAAGTTGAAGTCAAGTGCGCCGCTTCGCGACGCAGGACCCGACTGCGGGCGGCGCTGGCGCGCCGTCCTCGACGGATACAGATAGCGACCCCATGTGGAAGACAAACGCCGTGTAGCGTCCAACAACCGGAATAGCACGTCCGATTGCACAATGCGCGCGCCGTCATACCCGTATCGGGCGAGGCCCGCTGGAAGGCCTTCGCGTCCGCGCGATCCATCAGAAGGCCAACGCGATGGCGACGAGGGACCATGATGACATCTGGTGGGTCTATCGTGTCGATCGAGTTGGCCAAGTCCACCAGACTGCGGCATCCCCGCATCCCGCGTCCCGGCTGACGACGAGTGGAAGCGAGAGCCCGGTGACGGTGCAGGACGATCCGGCAGTCGAAAGGTCGACAGCCGCGACGACAGAACTAGGGCAGCGTGGGCGACGGGCAGCCCGCAGTGGGCCGGGCGCGGTGGCGATGCGCCCGCTGAGCGACCCTGGGGCGCTGGGCCGAGTCGCACCCTTCGCTGGTGTCGCGATCAGCGCAGTGGTGTTTGCGCTGTTGCCGCCGACCGAGTCATCGAACGGGCCTATGCTCGCTGCCGCCGCGGTATTGACGGCCGTCCTGATAACGGCGGCGCTGGGCGTCCCGTGGGTGCGCGTGCCCGCCTGGTGCCAGGCGTCAGTTCCGCTGAGCTTCTTCCCAGTGGTCGCGCTGCTGCGCCACGGGGGCGGGGTGACCTCGGGCTTTGCCCCGCTGGTGATGCTGCCCATCCTCTGGCTGGCGATGTACGGCAGCCGCGCCCAGCTCAGGCTCGCCATCGTTGGAACGGCTGCCACCTTCTTTGCGCCACTGATCTTTGTGGGCCCGCCGCTCTATCCCAGTATCGGGTGGCGTGGATCGGTCCTCTGGGTCGTCATCGGGCTGCTCGCCGGGTCCGCCATCCAAACGCTGGTCGACCAATCCCGCCAGCGCAGCGCCGACCTAGCCGCCTTGGGCGCCGTCATGCGCGCCCTGACGGCCGGATCCGATCCGCGCCCGGAGCTGTGCGCCGCCGCTCAGCTCGTCACCGGTGCCGCGCTCGCGGTCCTGTTCGAGCCGCACGTCGATGGGACCCTGGTCGCCACCGCTGGCACCGACGGGATCGACCTTGGGCCGATGCGTATCGACCCAAGAACCGAAGTCTCCGCCACAGCGGAGGCCTGGCGCACCGGAACGAGGATCTACATCGCAGACGTCGCCGCCGACCCGCGGGCCTCGGCGCGGCTGGTCGAGTACACCGGGGCCGGCGCCGTGCTGTTCCAACCGGTCACTCGAGACGAACGCAGGATGGCCGTACTCGTCGTCGGCTTCTACGAGTCGCGCCCGCGCGTGCCCGCGCCGGCCTTGTACATGGTCGAGCTGCTCGCTGCGGAGATCGGCGCCGCGATCGACCGGGCCGATCTTGTCGCCCTGCTCGCCACGCAGGCGCGTACCGACCCCCTCACCGGGGCCGCAAATCGCCGCAGCTGGGACGAGGAGATGGACCGCGAGCTGGCTCGCGCCCGCCGCACCGGAGACCCGCTCACCGTCGCCCTGATCGACATGGACCACTTCAAGGCCTACAACGACACCCACGGCCATGTCGCCGGCGACGTACTGCTGCGGGACCTTGTCACCGCCATCCGCGCGGAGCTGCGCACCGGTGACGTCATCGCCCGATGGGGCGGGGAAGAGTTCGTCCTCGCCTTGCCTGGATGCGACCTTGAACAGGCCCAAACAATTGCGTCCCGCCTGCTCCGCGTCGTGCCGAGCGGTCAGACTGCCAGCATCGGACTAACCCAGGCCCGGACCCAAGACAACCCTCGGGCCCTGATCGAGCGAGCCGACCGGGCGCTCTACTCAGCAAAGGATGGCGGCCGCAACCAAGTCAAGGCCTTTCAGACCCCGCCGCCACCCTGAATCGCACCGGGTTTGCTGGAGACACGGTTCTCTGGTTTCAGTGGTCTCGACGACCGGGTTCTCGCTGTAGTGCTGCGCTTCGTGCTCGACGGGTGGGACCATCCCGATCTGTCACACTCAGCAGTTGGCACGGTCTCAAGCGCCGGGGAAGAGGGAGGGGGTCCTCGTCCCAGCTGCGAGGTTCGACGAACCGGCGCCGATGCCTAGTTCTACGACCCGCAGGATCATGACGCCCCCTCGTCGGCCAAGCGCGAGTCATCCCTACAGCGCTGGGCCACTTCCAGCGATGAGACTCACACGTTCCCCGTGCCAGGCGATCGCTTGGTCGCCATCACACTCACTTTTCGCCACATCTTTTGACCACAACTAGCCACAAGCAGCCACAACTTGCCAATGGTGAGAAACCGCAGATCCCGTTGTGGCGCAATGGTTTCCACAACTAACGACAACTGTCCACAACTGAGTAGTCCGAATCAGCGGGTTGGGAGTTCAATTCCCTCACGGCGCACCAAACATGCAGGTCACAGGCCTGCAGGGTGGCGGTCCTCCTTCCCGGAGGGCCGCACTCACCTTTTACACACACCTTTTGGCCACGCGTCCGATCACTTTTGGCCACGCGTCCGATCCGACTGGTCAGGTCAGACCGTCCGACGTTTGGCCCGCTTCGCGAACCCATCCAATGCGGCGATCACCTCGGGCGCTTCCCACACGCGGTCACGCGCTCCCTTTCCGATCAGGCGCAGCACTCCATCGCCCACGAGTCGATCGATCGCGTTCTGAGCGTTGCTGGTGGCAAGGGACAGTTCCCTGGCCACCATCGGCATATCGATCGCTGGATGCTGGATCAACAGATCTG
>DATCQG010000358.1:0-10775 GCA_036569625.1 Dermatophilaceae bacterium
CCGCCTTCTCGGCGCCACAGCCACCCTCCTGCTCGCGTCCGCCTGCGGCAGTGCCACGGCGACCTCCGGGGGAGCAACGAGCCCCACCAGTGCCGCGCCGTCAGGTGGCATCCTGGGCGTCCGCACGACCTCGCTCGGGCCTGTCCTGGTCGATGCCAAGGGCATGACCGTGTACCTGCTCACCGCTGACACGCCCGGTCATTCGTCCTGTTCGGCCCAGTGCCTCCAGTACTGGCCCCTTGTGCCCGCACCCGCAGGAGCCGGTGTCCCGGCGGTCAAGGGCGTCGGTGCATCGCTCGCCGAGGCCAAGGCGAGCAGCGGCGCCTCGATGCTGACGGCCGGCGGCTGGCCGCTCTACACCTTCGTCAAGGACAAGTCACCTAGCGAGGTCTCAGGCCAGGGTGTCAAGACCTTTGGTGGCACCTGGTATGCCGTGTCGCCCGCCGGGATGGCCGTCACTGCGCCTGCCGCGAGCGCTCCGACCCCGTCCAGCAGCACGAGCACGTCCGGCGCTGTCCGGGGCGGCTACGGCTACTGATCTGTGGTCTTCTGAACAAGCCGAAGGATTGTGGTCGTCCAGACGACCACAATCCTTCGCTTTGTTGCGCCGACTCAGGTCGAGAGCCGCAGGATCGCCTGTCCCGACATCGTCCTGATCTCCACAGTCGCGATGTCCCCCCGCGCGAGCGAGCTGGCACCCATGACGGTGAGCTTGCGATCCGGTAGTGACGTCCAGGTCGCAACCTGTTGGCCGGCGCCACTACGGTCGATGACGACCAGCGCATAGGCGACCCCGTGGGCCCGGTAGAGCCCGTTGCTCCGGTAGTAGCAGGTCAGGTCGATGCGGGTTCCCCAGGCCATGTCGACCAACCGCGCGCTCGCGGTCACGGGCGAGGGAGCAACGGCAGCCAGTGGCAGATCTGTGGTGCCCGAGGTGGGCGAGGCCGTTGATGCGACGGGCGGTCGGGCGGGGGAGTCCGGCCGGGTGATGGCCGCAGCGCCAACAGCGATCAGAACCGCAGCGGCGGCGGCCGCTGTGCCGACCACCAGGCGACGCCGTCCGCGCTCGCGGCGCACAGCGCGGGCCAACGAGGGCAGCAACGTCCCAGGCGGGGCCTCGACCTGCGCGTCGAGCTGCTCCTCCGAGACCTTGGACATCAGGCCGGGCAGCCCCGCGAGCTCACCCACGGCGCTTGCACAGGCCGCACAGCCCTTGAGGTGCTCCTCGAACTCGCGCCGATCGGCCGGGGAGAGAGCCCCCAGAACGTAGGCCGCGTCATAGAGGGCGAACTCGTCGGTGCTCATGCACCCACTCCCATTTCTTCCAGTGCGAGCTTGAGTGCCCGTAGTCCATAGTGCGTTCGTGACTTGACGGTTCCCTCGGGGATGTCGAGCCGTCGAGCCGCCTCTGCCACCGAGCGACCCCGGTAGTAGCACTCCACCAGGACCAGTCGGTGCTCCTCGGAGATCCGGCTCAGTGCGTCGGCGACGACCCAGGACTGCAGAAGCTGGTCCGTCTCGTCGCCGACCGGCGTTCTCTCCGGTGGGTCAGCAGTTGTCACCTCGAGCTGCGAGCGGCGGGTGCGCCACTCGTCGATGACCAGGTGGCGGGCGACGGTGAACAGCCATGCCCGTGCTGAGCCCTGGGCCTGGTCCAGGATCTTGGGGTTGCGCCAGGCCCGGAGCAGGGTCTCCTGAACGACGTCCTGAGCTCGCGCCCGGTCGCCGTTGGTCAGGCGAACGCAGTAGCCCCAGAGGGCGGCTGCGTGCTCGTCGTGGAGCTCTTGCATGAGCTCCACCTGGCTACTGGTCACAGTTCCTCCTGGTTTCTACACGCCATGCGAGCGCAGAAGGTTCACCGCCCAGACCCGAGCCGTCAGACCTCGGTCAGACGGGCTGCCTCCTCCTTGGCCACCTCGGCCTTGACTGCTTCCATGTCGAGTCCCCGAACTTCGTCGATCACAGAGTTCAGCCCCGCGGCCGGGAGTGCGCCTGGCTGGGCGAACACGAGGATGCCCTCACGGAATGCCATCAACGTTGGGATCGACGTGATGCTGGCCGACTGGGCGAGATACGGCTCGGCTTCCGTGTCCACCTTGCCGAAGACGATGTCGGGGTTGGCTTTGGCGGCCGCCTCGAAGACGGGGGCGAACTGGCGACAGGGGCCACACCACGCGGCCCAGAAGTCGACCAGAACGATGTCGCCCTCGGCGATGGTCTTCTCGAATGTTGTCTCGGTCAGCTCGGTTGGACTCATGGTGTCTCCAACGGACGGGATCCGACAGCAATTCCCGCGGACGCTCGGGTCGGTGGCAGGCTGGTGCCCATGAGCCGCGCAAGGGAGGAGAACGCCGGCTACTGGGACGACTACGCCGACGCCTATGACGCGGAGCCCGACCATGGCCTCGCAGACCCTTCGACGCGCGAGGCCTGGCGGCTTCTGCTCGAACGCTGGTTGCCGCCGCGACCCAGCGACGTTGCCGATCTGGCGTGTGGCACCGGTTCGCTGACGGCGCTCGTCGCCGGGCTGGGGCACTCAGTGGTGGGGGTCGACCTCGCCGCAAGAATGGTGGAGCGGGCCAAGGCCAAGACCGAGGAGTTCGGTGAGCGCGTCACGATCAAACGGGGCGACGTCAGCGATCCGCCGATCGACCCGGGGAGCATGGACGTGATTCTCGCGCGACACATCCTCTGGACCCTGCCCGACCCGTGGGCAGCACTGGCCCGTTGGCGTTCGCTGCTGCGCCCCGCTGGCCGCTTCGTTCTGATCGAGGGCCGTTGGTGGTCGGTGGGCGACCAGGGCTACAACGACGAAGCCGGTATGCCGTGGGCCGGCGGAGTGCGGGCCGCCGACCTTTCGATGGCGCTCGAGCCGTTGGTCGAACGGGTCGAGGTCATGCCGCTGACGGACCCCGTGTTGTGGGGGAAAGAGATTGAGGACGAACGCTACCTCTTGTTGGCTGCGATATGAGGGCGCTGTGCCCGAACGGTCCCGGCACGGTTGAGCGGGTGGCGACCGTATGACGACACGCACGCCGAACGGTCCCGGCACGGTTGCGTCCAAGCGCCTTCCACACAGGCAAGTACTCCTGTGGCGCTGGGCTCTGGGCGTAGCCCTGGCCGTGCAGCTGATTGCGCTTTATGCCCCTCGTGCCCCGGCAGGGCCGCAGGTCAACGGTTTTGACAAGGTGATCCACCTTTCCATCTTTGCCGCCCCGGCTCTTGCGGCACTGATCGTGGGCATTCGCGCCCGCTGGGCACTCGGAATACTCGCCGTGCACGCGCCAATAAGTGAGCTGATCCAGCATTTTGCTCTGCCTCACCGCACCGGCGACGTGTTTGATGCCATTGCCGACCTCAGTGGCGTTCTGCTCGGCGGGTTGGCGTATCTGGTCTGGGATCGGCGTCAGCACTGATAAAGTTGCTGCCATACCCGATGGCTACGGCGCAAACGTGCGCCACAGACACAGCAGTTGAGAATCATCGGGCCCTGCCGGATAACGACCGTTATCTCCGGCCCGCCGGGCGCAGTCACAACCATCGCGCCTGAGGTTCGTTCTCATTGTTGCCGTTGGACCGGTAGCCCGAGGCGTCCCTACCTCGAGTACCGAAGTGGATAGATCAAGTGAATAAGCACATCAGTTCCGGCGCGCCCAAGAAGGCCCGTTGGTCCACAGCCAAGAAGATCGACGCCAAGACAGGCCCCAAGAAGGCGCACCGCGGACAGGGGCAGGCGCCTCGCAGCTTCGACGAGCGTGCGCCTCGCACCTATGGCAAGCGGGATGACCGTCCCGACCGCAGCAATGACCGCCAGGACAGGGCACCCCGGAGCTTCCAGCGCCGTGATGATCGTCCTGCTCGTTCATTCGGTGGTCGCGAGGACCGCCCTGCCCGCAGCAATGACCGTAGCGACGACCGGGCGCCTCGCACCTATGGAAACCGCGACGATCGCCCGGCGCGCAGCAATGACCGTGGTGACGAGCGTGCGCCTCGCACCTATGGAAACCGCGAGGACCGTCCGGCGCGCACCTATGCCAGCCGTGACGAGCGTGCGCCTCGCACCTATGCCAGCCGCGACGAAAGGGCGCCACGCACGTACGAGAAGCGCGTGGCCGGCGCACCCCGCTCGGACTTCAAACGAGACGAGAACTACGGCAAGCGCACGGATCGTCCCCCTCGCAGCTACGAGAAGAGCATCCCGTCGCGGGTCATCGACACCACGCCCGTGGACATCGCGCAGGACAACGGGTTCGCTGCCCTTGGCCTGCCGGCCCCCTTGGTCGAACGGCTGGCGCGTGACGGCATCACAGCGCCCTTCCCGATCCAGACCGCGACCATCCCGGACGCCCTGGCCGGGCGCGACGTTCTTGGCCGAGGCCAGACCGGCTCGGGCAAGACCTTTGCCTTCGGACTGCCGACGCTGACCCGCCTGGCAGCCGGCGACCGAGCGCTCGCTCGTCGTCCCCGCGCCCTGATCCTGACCCCGACCCGCGAGCTGGCGATCCAGATCAGCGACGCTCTCGAGCCGTTCGTCCACGTCATGGGCCTGCGTCACAAGCTGGTGGCAGGCGGTATGCCGTACCCGCCCCAGCTGATGGCTCTCGACCGTGGCGTCGACCTGCTGATCGCCACGCCGGGCCGGCTCAAGGACCTGATGGAGCGCGGCGCAGTTCAGCTGGTCGATATCTCGATCATGATCCTCGATGAGGCCGACCACATGGCCGATATGGGGTTCCTGCCAGAGATCACCGAGATCCTGGACGCCCTGCCCGAGGGCGGCCAGCGACTGCTCTTCTCCGCCACCCTGGACCGTGGCGTCGACGCTGTCGTCAAGCGTTACCTCCACGACGCCGTCACCCACTCCACCGATGACGCCACTGCCAGTGTCACCACCATGGAGCATCACATCCTGCTCATCGACCCGAAGCACAAGAAGGCCATCACCGCCGAGGTCGCCAACAGCGAGGGCCGCACCCTGGTCTTCGTGCGGACCAAGCTCGGCGCCGACCGCGTGGCCGAACAGCTGCGCGAACAGGGAGTCTTCGCCGCGGCGCTTCACGGTGGCCTCGCCCAGGGCGCTCGCAACCGCGTGCTGTCTGCTTTCAGGGACGGCAGCCTGCCCGTTCTGGTCGCCACGGACGTCGCGGCGCGTGGCATCGACGTCGACGACGTCGGTGTCGTCCTGCAGGCCGATCCGCCGGCCGACCACAAGGACTACCTTCACCGGGCCGGCCGTACGGCTCGCGCCGGCAAGAAGGGCTGCGTCGTCACGTTGGCTCTCCCGCACCAGAGGCGCGGCATGGAGCGGATGGCCCGCGAAGCTGGCCTGGACGTGGTCGCGACCCGGAGCGCCCCTGGCGACGAGCTGCTGCTCTCGACGGGTGCGCGCAAGCCCGATGGTGTCGCCATTCCGGAGAGCCAGGCGCGTCGTCTGCTCGAGGGAGAGCAGCGAGGTCACCGTCGCTTCGGTGGTGGCGGTCACCGCGGCCAGGGTGGTGGCCCACGTCGCACCAACGACGCCCCGCGTCACAACAGCGACGTCTCGCGTCACAACAGCGACGTCTCGCGCGGCTACCGCGGATCGCGCAGCTGACCTGCATCGAACCAGAGCGACCCGATCGGCAGATGCCGGTCGGGTCTTCTGTTGCCGGTCTAGCCTCGACATGGCGCAGGTATGTCACTCATGGAGCAGCAACGCGGGTGCTCGATGAATGACGAATCTGCGCCATGTGGTTTTGGCGCGGCTGCGCGAGAATGCTTTCGTGAGCATCGACTACGCAACAAGCAAGCTGCTCGTCGCGACACCACGGACCGGCGGCGAGGTCTTCCGGCGCAGCGTCGTGCTCGTGCTGCACCATGACGAGGATGGTGCGCAGGGTGTCGTCCTCAACCGGCCCTTGTCCGCTCCCGTCTCGTCGGTGCTTCCCCCCTGGCAGGACTACGTGACCGATCCGCCCACCGTCTTTCAGGGCGGCCCCGTAGCGCTGGACTCGGCTCTCGGCCTGGTGACCGTTCCCGGCGACGATCACGAGCCGATGGGTGTGCGGCTCCTGTTCGGCGGGATCGGGCTGGTTGACCTCGACATCCCGCCGCTCGTGGTGGTGCCAGAGGTGGCCGGGCTCCGGATCTTTGCCGGGTACGCCGGGTGGTCCGGTGGTCAGCTGGAGCGGGAGATACGCGACGGAGGGTGGTATGTCGTGGAGTCCGAGGCGCGCGACGCTTTCACCTCGGAACCGGAGTCGCTGTGGTTCACGGTGCTGCGTCGACAACGTGGCCATCTCGCATTCGTCGCGAGCCTGCCTGAAGACCCGACGATGAACTGAAGGCCCGGGCATACGCGCGCTGTGGCGAGCACCCCGGCCCCTGCCCCTTGGCGGGCACTGGCTACCGGCCCTTGGTGAGGATCCGGCATACCTGCCCTTGGTTAGACTTGGCTTCATGAGCGACCTGCGGACTACTGTGAACGGGCTCGACGACCCGAATGACCCGGGTGGCCCGAACGACCCGTTCACGCCACAGCGTCAGCCCTCCGCCTCACCGGTGCATACGGCCGTGATCGAGCGCGAGCGCGTCGAGGAAGAGGTCGAGCCCGGCGACCACGAGCGCTTCGCGCACTACGTCCGCAAGAACAAGATCATGGAGAGCGCGATGTCCGGAACGCCCGTGGTCGCGCTCTGCGGCAAGGTCTGGGTCCCGGGACGCGATCCCAAGAAGTTCCCGGTATGCCCCACCTGCAAGGAGATCTTCGAGGGGCTGCGCGCCCCGGGCGACGGCAAGGACTGAGCCGGGGCGACCTCCGCGGCACCACCTGATAACACATCAGGGCACCATCGGGTGCATCGGGACCGCGGCATGTCGGGTGACGAATCTCGTTAGTATTGGCGGCACATGAGCACCGCGGCCGCTTCCCATCTCTCACCAGCATTCCCGAAACGGGCCGCATGGGGGACCGCCTCAAAGCTGCGCGTCTGGCAGGCGGATGCGCTGGCTCAGTACCTGCGTTCCACCCCGCGCGACTTCCTCGCCGTCGCGACACCGGGGGCGGGCAAGACCACCTACGCGCTCCGGATCGCGACCGAGCTGCTCAGCATGGGAGTCGTCCGCCGGGTCACGGTCGTCGCGCCCACAGAGCACCTGAAGACCCAGTGGGCCGATGCGGCCTCGCGGGTCGGCATCCGGATCGACCCCCGCTTCACCAATGCGGCCGGGAGCCACGGCGCGGAGTTCGAAGGCGTGGCCGTGACGTATGCCCAGGTGGCCAGCAAGCCGCTACTGCACCGCGCTCGTACCCACTCTGCGCCCACGCTGGTCATCCTGGACGAGATCCACCACGGCGGCGACAACCTGTCGTGGGGCGACGCGATCCGCGAGGCCTTCGAGCCGGCCACCCGCCGCCTTGCACTGACCGGCACCCCGTTTCGTTCTGACACCAGCCCGATCCCCTTCGTGCGCTACGAGATGGGGAAGGACTCGATCCGCCGCAGCGAGGCGGACTACACCTACGGGTATGCCGAGGCGTTGCGTGACGGGATCGTCCGCCCTGTGCTGTTCCTCGCCTACGGCGGCGCGATGCGTTGGCGCACCAAGGCCGGCGACGAGATGTCGGCCAGGCTGGGGGAGCCGATGACCAAGGACGCAACGGCCCAGTCGTGGCGTACCGCCCTGGACGCCAACGGTGAGTGGATCCCGTCGGTCCTGGCCGCAGCGGACAAGCGGCTGACCGAGGTACGTCGTGGTGTGCCGGATGCCGGCGGCCTCGTGATCGCGTCGGACCAGACCAAGGCGCGGGCCTATGCCAAGATCCTGCACGCCATCTCGGGTGAGAGGCCGGTCGTCGTGCTCTCGGACTATGCCGGATCATCGGGCAAGATCGAGGAGTACGCCGAGGGTCACCAGCGCTGGATGGTGGCAGTTCGCATGGTGTCCGAGGGCGTGGATGTGCCGCGACTGTGCGTCGGCGTCTACGCCACCTCGACGTCCACGCCGCTCTACTTCGCCCAGGCTGTCGGGCGATTCGTCCGCGCGCGACGTCGTGGCGAGATGGCGTCGATCTTCCTGCCGAGCGTCCCGTCGATCCTCGAGCACGCTGCCCGTCTCGAGGAGGAGCGCGACCACGCTCTGGACCGGGTCTCCAAGCCGGGCGACGAGCCCTCCATGTGGTCGGCCGAGGACGACCTCCTCAGTGCCGCCAACCTGACCCGGTCGACCGCCGAGCCCGACCAGATGTCGTTCGAGGCTCTGGAGTCCGAAGCGGAGTTCGACCATGTGCTCTTCGACGCCCAGCAGTTCGGGCTCAACGCCGAGGTGGGCAGCGCCGACGAGCAGGCGTTCCTGGGGCTGCCCGGGCTGCTCGAACCCGACCAGGTGGCCACGTTGTTGCGCGAGCGGCAGTCTGCGCAAAAGGGATCCGGCCGCAAGAAGGCTGCCCCCGAGCTGTCCACCCATCGCGCGATGGCCGCGGCCCGCAAGGAGCTCAACTCGTTGGTGTCGGCCTACGCCCGCAAGACCGGCGCGCCCCATGCAGTGGTGCACGCTGACCTGCGCAAGAGCTGTGGTGGCCCAGCGCTGGACCAGGCCAGCGGTGAACAGGTCGCACAGCGGATCCAGACCATTCGGCGGTGGTTCGTCGGTCGCCGCTGATCGGGATCCTGGCGGCGATTCTCTGACAACTGGCAGGCACTCTTTGCCAGGGCCAGGGCAGCTGTTTGCGCAGTGCGACCTCGCTGGTTCACAGTGAAGTCATGGCCAAACCCATCACCCTCACGCCCGAAGAGCGCCACGCCGACCTCGACCTCGAAGCGCTGAAGCAGCTTGTCGGCCTGGTCGACTACGACGAGACCAAGGACCCTTTCCCGGTGACAGGTTGGGACGCGCTGGTGTTCGTGGTCGGCAACGCGACACAGACGTCGCACTACTTCCAGTCCGCCTTCGGCATGGAGCTGGTCGCCTACAGCGGCCCCGAGACGGGCAACCGCGACCACAAGGCCTACGTGCTCAAGAGCGGCTCGTGCCGTTTCGTCATCAAGGGTGGTGTCGCCCCCGAGAGCCGTCTCCTTGACCACCACCGGACCCACGGTGACGGCGTCATCGACATCGCCCTCGAGGTGCCTGACGTGGACAAGTGCATCGAGCGCGCACGCACAACGGGTGCGATCATTCTCCAGGAGCCGGAGGACATCACCGACGAGCACGGCACCGTCCGGATGGGTGCCATCGCGGCCTACGGTGACACCCGGCATACCCTCGTGGACCGCTCGCGGTATGAGGGGGTCTATCTGCCCGGCTATGTCGAACGGACCTCTGGCTTCGTCAGGCGCGCGGGTGCACCCAAGCGGATCTTCCAGGCGCTCGACCACGTCGTGGGCAACGTCGAGCTCGGAAAGATGGACACCTGGGTCACGTACTACAACAAGGTCATGGGCTTCGTGAACATGGCCGAGTTCATCGGCGACGACATCGCTACGGACTACTCGGCTTTGATGAGCAAGGTTGTGGCCAATGGCAACCACCGGGTGAAGTTCCCCCTGAACGAGCCGGCGATCGCCAAGAAGAAGAGCCAGATCGACGAGTTCCTCGAGTTCTACCAAGGGCCCGGCGTGCAGCACCTGGCCCTCGCGACGGGCGACATCCTGGCCACTGTCGACGCCATGCTGGCCGAAGGTGTGGAGTTTCTCCAGACCCCGGACTCCTACTACGAGGACCCGGCGCTGCGCGAGCGGATCGGCAAGGTGCGGGCCCCGATCGAGGAGCTGCAGAAGCGGGGCATCCTGGTCGACCGTGACGAGGACGGCTACCTCCTGCAGATCTTCACCCGTCCCGTCGGCGACCGTCCCACGGTGTTCTTCGAGATGATCGAGCGCCATGGGTCGCTCGGGTTCGGCAAGGGCAACTTCAAGGCGCTGTTCGAGGCCATTGAGCGAGAGCAGGAGCGCAGAGGCAATCTGTAGGTCGCTCGACCCGCCCGATCAATGGCGTTGGCTCGCGCCGTCCGGTCTCGTGACAGGGTAGGTCCCATGATGCAGCCATCCGGGTGGTACGACGACCCACAGGACCCCAGCCAGCTCCGCTACTGGGATGGAGTGATCTGGTCCACCCACGTCACGCCGAAGGTCTCGCCGACCGTTGAGCAGTCCAACATCGGTATGCCGTATGGCGTCACCCCGGCCGCCGCTCGACCCCACGCCTTCGGCTCGCAAGGGGCACAGGGTCACGGACAGGGCGGTGGCCAGTGGCCGGCATACGGGCGGGGCCCGGGGCAGATGCCGGCGCCGGACCTGGGCTGGCTCTCACATCCGTCGACCACCCCTGACGGTGTTCAGCTCGCCGGGTGGTGGCTTCGTGTCGGAGCGCGGGTGCTGGACGGCCTGTTCACATTCATCCTGTCGCTCCCCTTCACGGGCTGGTTCTACTACAGCTACTTCAAGGGCGTCGTGAGCTGGAGCACCGATCTGGCCGCCCAGGCATCCGCGGGGTCCGCGCCCGTCTTCGAGCTCCCGCCGTGGGACGTCCTCCAGTACGCGCTGGACGCCTCGATCATCGGGGTCCTGATCGCCGGGGTCTACGAGGTCTTCTTCCTGAGGCGAAGCGGTGCCACTCCGGGCAAGAAGATCCTGGGCATCAGCGTGCGACTGCGTGACCACGCCGGTCCGCCGCCGATGCAGGCCATCGTGATCCGCACCGCTTGCTACTTCGGCTTCTCACTCTTCTCGGTGCTCAACCTGCTCGACGTGCTGTGGCCCCTGTGGGACGACAAGAAGCAGGCCCTTCACGACAAG